>MTNC01000040.1 GCA_002010285.1 Archaeoglobus sp. JdFR-41
CCCCCCAGATCTGCCCTCACTGGTAAGGTACAAGGAGCTCGAGAGAACAATGGGTAAGCAGAGTGTATTCACAGCAGTCATTTCCTTTGACGAATTCAATGCATATAATCTAAGAAAGACTGATGAGCTTGCTGAGTATGTAGTGGCCAGAGAGGAGCCCGTATACACCTACGACTCACTTTCAGCAGTTTTAAAGGGAATAACTGGAAAATTACCAGAGAANGATAACGAACTCGCAACTATACTCGATAAAATACCTGAAGAAAGACTGAAAAGATACCTTTCTGGAAACAAACTTNCAATTCATTTTTACACAACCGCAGAAAGTCAGGATGAAGCTGAAGAGCTACTGAAAAACCTTAAAGAGGATTTTCAGTATTTCGGCTTTCACGAGGATTACTTTATCACGGGTTACCCCGCACTGATGGCACATCTCGGTGAAGTCATATACACCAGTCTTGCAAAAATGACTTCAGCAGCTTACGTTCTGATAATTCTGTTTCTTTTCGCAGTTTACCGATCTCTGAGAAGAGGGCTTGTTCCACTTCTCAGCATTTCAACAGTTCTCGGAGCGATGAACACTGTAATGTTTCTGGCAGGAATAAAGCAGACAACGGTTTCAATTACCCTCAACTCAATGGTGTTGGGTCTGGGTATCGATTACTCCATACACATAATGGAGAGATACATGGAGGAGAGGGGAAGATTTGCCCCCCAGGACGCCATCATACGCACTGTTGAGCGAACAGGGAAGGCAATAGTAACTTCGGGCTTAACAACGGCAGGTGGATTTGGTGCTCTGATGCTTTCCATATTCCCTGTACTCTCTGATTTCGGATTTCTGGCGTGTGTGGCAATTGCTTTTAGTCTCATCTCCTCTCTTATAATCGTTCCTGCTTTCCTNGTCGTAACAGAGGGTTTGGAGAGAAGATGGCTCAATGGAGGTGTAAAGGACCTGATGTTTGGCAGATTAGCTTTCCGCATCACATCCAGCTCTGCATCCGCTTCCCCTTCCACTCTCCACCAGTCACATCCGTCCACCAAACCCAANCCTCCTCACAAAAAGGAAGCACTCCTTTAAGTGATCCATGTTTTTGATGAGTATTGGAACCGATGCTGCTAAATAAACGAAACTGACGAACCACCTTATCTCTACCGACGGGAAAGCAAGCTGGAATGCNAAGAGAAAGAGGAGGGCAAACGCTTCTTTCCACGTAAATCTCAAATCAAGAATGAGAGCTGCCGCAAACAAAGACTGTGCAGCAGTCAGAAATACTTCCTCACTCTGACGCTGATCAAGTGGAAGTGCTGAAATTGAACCCGATGAAATGCTGAAAACAATTGCTATGGTACCAATGAGAAGTGTCCACTGGTTCACCTTCGATGAGATAAGAGCATTCATACTCGCTGAAGTTCTCATTCTCTCAACCAGAATCACTGCAACTATCAACTCCGGAGCCTCACTTGCAAGAGGNGCTATCCACTGNACCATCAGAAATTCGTCAAGTGAAAACATCCTGGCAGTTCCGAGTAACCCCTCAGAAAATGCCTCAACACTCACAAATATTACAAAACCGGAAAACAGGAAAAGCAATACTACTGTAATTCTCCTGCGAGTTCTGGGGAATGTGCAGAGATACCGGGTAACTCCAACTGCCTCAAACTCTTCACAGTGCGATCGGGTTGCGAGGTAAATGTATGCAAGATACATTGAAACAAAAACGACCGTATCAAAAACAGAAATGCTACCTTTCACAGGGAGGATAAACGCATAAATTGTAGCTACAAAAAGGAAAAAAGTTTCGAGTCTCAGTCCCTCATCAAGTCTAACTTCCTTTGCTTTAAATTTCAGCAGAGCATAGAGAATTACCATACTCCATCCAATACCTATCAGCAGTCTGTTGGCTCCAGTCATGTTTGCCGTTGCATAGTGGATGTACTCCCCACCAACCTGACCTGCCATCCATGCGAAATAGGCATCAACAGCGTATTCTGGGAGTACAGCCAGCAACGCAACAAGAGCAAGACTAAAGGAACGTGGGACATCCATCTCCGCTGTTTCAGCTGCCCACGAAATTATGAATGCTGCAGCAACTATAGCAATGCCGGAGAGAAGAGCTTCGGTGAGTGGAGGATAATGGATTTGAAATAGCAGTGAGACCAGCCATGGTAGAGTCAGGAAGAATATCAATGCCATCTGGATTTTTTCCCTTAAAAAATCCATGCCATCTGTTGCAGGATAGCATATAAAATACTTGTTGTATCTCCCGATGTTCTGGGGATGGAATATGGAAAGCGTTTATTTACTCACGTCGTCTTTAACTTTATGAAAAGGAGGTTACTTGAAATACTTGCCTGCCCTGTTTGTAAGTCAGATCTGGACGTTGAAGTTGAAAAAGAGGAAGGAGAGGAAATTATAAGCGGTAAACTGATATGCAAGAAGTGTAAACAGGACTACCCGATCGAGGATGGAATTCCAAATATGTTACCTCCGGAGTTGAGAGTGTGAAGTACATAATTGTAACCGGAGGAGTAATGAGTGGACTTGGAAAGGGTATTACAGCAGCTTCAATAGGCAGACTTCTTGTGGAAATGGGATACCGCGTCGTACCAATCAAAGTCGATCCCTATATCAACATAGATGCCGGTACGATGAATCCCTTTCAGCATGGAGAAGTATACGTCCTTAAGGATGGAACCGAAGTTGATCTTGATCTCGGCCATTACGAGCGTTTCATTGATGTTGAGCTGACAGGCGAGCATAACGTCACTACAGGAAAAATCTACAAGAGAGTTATAGAAAAAGAAAGGAAAGGAGAATANCTGGGACAAACCGTTCAGATAATCCCCCATGTAACGGATGAGATAAAAAGCTGGATACGAAGGGTTGCGGAAAAGAGTAACGCAGAGATCTGCCTTGTTGAGATAGGTGGTACTGTTGGAGACATAGAGGGGATGCCGTTTCTTGAGGCAGTGAGGCAGATGCACAATGAGGAGCGAGATGAGGATTTTGCTCTGGTTCATGTAACTCTCATTCCTCTGGATTCAGGGGGTGAGCAGAAAACAAAACCAACCCAACACAGCGTGAAGGAGTTGAGAGAACTTGGCTTGCATCCAGACGTTATCATTGGAAGGTGCAAGGAGAGATTGAAAGAGGGGACGAAAAAGAAGATTTCCCTTTTCTGTGATGTGCCCGTAGAGGCAGTTATCAGTGACGAGGATGCTGACATATACGAGGTACCGCTGATATTCAAGAGGGAGAAACTCGATGAATATCTGGCAGAGAAGCTAAAACTTGAAAAGCGAAGAGCAGGTAGCGAGTGGGAGAAGATAGTAGAAAGAATGAAGAGACTCGACAAAGATATTTCCATTGCAATTGTTGGTAAGTATATAGACGTCAGGGATGCCTATTTGAGCATTAGAGAGGCTCTGAAGCATGCAGGTATTCACGTTGGATGCAGAGTTAATACTGTATGGGTTGACAGTGAAGAAATCGAGAATTTTGATGAGCTGGAGATTGATGTTGATGGCATTCTGGTTCCAGGAGGTTTCGGTAGAAGGGGAGCTGAAGGAAAGATAAAAGCTATAAGATATGCACGAGAGAACAACATCCCGTTCCTCGGCATATGCTTCGGATTCCAGCTTGCTGTTATAGAGTTTTCAAGAAGTGTGCTTGGTCTTGAGGATGCCAACAGCAGCGAGCTTGCTGAAACGCCACATCCAGTGATAGATCTCCTTCCAGAGCAGAGAGAGATTGAAGAGCTGGGTGGTACAATGAGACTTGGAGAGATCGAGGTAACAGTCAAACGAAATACCATGGCTCACAAACTTTACGGCTCCGAAAAAATTTACGAAAGGCACAGACACAGATACGAAGTCAATCCAGAATACATACCTATGATGGAAGAAGCAGGACTTGTATTCAGTGGATATTCTGATGGAGGAAGGAGAATGGAAATTCTCGAACTTCCAAGTTTAAGATATTTCTTTGCCACCCAATTCCATCCAGAATTCAAGTCTCGACCCTACAGACCCTCCCCGCCATTTATAGGCCTTGTAGATGCTGCTCTGAAATTCAAAGAGGAGAGAANATGAACGTGGAAAAGTTTGTAGAAAAAGCAATAGAAGAAATAAAAGAAAAAGTGGGAAATGGAAAAGCTATCATCGCCCTCTCTGGTGGTGTTGATAGCTCTGTTTGTGCAACACTTGCATACAGGGCTATAGGTAACCGACTAATTCCAGTATTCGTTGATACAGGNCTCATGAGAGAGGGCGAACCAGAACAGATAAAGAATACCTTTGGAAATATGGGNCTTGTTTTTATTGACGCAAGAGATGAGTTTTTTAAAGCGCTGAAGGGTGTAGAGGATCCAGAGNAAAAAAGAAAAGTCGTTGGGGAGCTTTTTGTCAGAATATTTGAGCGAGTTGCCGAGGAGAGCGGAGCTGACTACCTGATTCAGGGAACGATCTACCCAGACATAATCGAGAGTCAGGGCGGTATAAAAAGCCACCACAACGTCGGCGGGTTCCCCACAAGATACAGATTCAAGGACGTGATAGAACCGCTNAGAGAACTGTACAAGGATGAGGTGAGAGAAGTTGCAAGATATCTGGGACTTCCAAAAGAGATATCAGAAAGGATGCCCTTTCCCGGTCCTGGACTTGCTGTTCGAATTGTTGGAGAGGTGACACCGGAGAAGGTTGAGGTGGTTAGAAAGGCCAATAAGATTGTCGAAGAGGAACTGGCAGAATACGAAAAGTGGCAGTGTTTTGCAGCTCTCATTGGAAAGGCAACTGGAGTCAAAGGTGATATCAGAGTCTGGGGATACATCGTTGCTGTGAGGGCTGTCAGTTCGAGAGACGCAATGACAGCAGATCCTCTCGACATCGAATACGAGAAACTCAAGAAAATAGCTTTGAGAATTACAGGTGAAATACCAGAAGTTGCGAGGGTCGTTTACGATATAACTCCAAAACCTCCAGCAACAATTGAATATGAGTAGATGGACAAGAAATTTGGATGGACAAGAGGTGCAAAAGGAAACCCAAAATTTGATATTCTCACGAGTGTCTCTACTGTCATGGATGTCTTTATAATTGGTTGTGGAGCATATATGGATAAAACATATGGCTGTCCCGGAGAGTGGAGGTGTTTAAAAGCTGCAGCCCTGGGTGATGGAAAATTTGACCAGCCATCAAGGGTTATGGGATTCATAAGATGTGAGTGTCCGGGCAGCGTTTTGATCCCAAACATCAAAATGACACTCAAGCTTTCCGAAATAACCCCTGATAAGATATATTTGAGTACATGCATGCTCAGAAAACCAGGTTGTCCATATTTCAAGCCAGAAGAGGTTGCCAGACTAATTGAAGAGGCTTTCGGAATAGAGGTTGTACTCGGGACTCATGAATACTCATAAATAATCTCCACAGTACATTGACATATCACAAAAAGAAGTTCAAGCAAATAAATCTCGCAGATCCTTCAGGAGTTCAGGGTGTGCCTTGAGAAGCTCCAGAACGATTGCTTGAACGCTCATTTCTTCAAGATTTCTACCTGCNATGCTTCTTGCAAGTTTGCTGATGAGCTCATCATCCATCTTCAGGAAGAACTCCTGAAGCTTCTTATTCCTCCTCAGCTTGACCCCAAAATCATTTTTCCATAGTTCATCGTATTTCCTCAGGAATTCAGCGGTGAAATTATCGTTCTCAACAGCTTCNGCAGCAACACTGCCAGCGTGGAATCCTGCCGCAAGAGCATTTGCAATTCCACCNCCTGTTATCGGGTCAGCATGATAGGCTGCATCACCGGCAAGCATTATATTATCTGCTACAGCTGTCTCAATTTCCCCATATATTGGCACAGCACCAGCTACGAACTCAACAATCTTTCCCTCAATATTCATCCTCTCTATAAAGGCATCAAGATACTTTTTTGCTTCCATCTTTGCCATAGTAGGAAGAACCCCTATTCCCACATTTGCTGCCCCCTCACCTTTCGGAAATATCCATGCATACCCACCCGGAGCAAGATCGTGCCCGAGATAAAAGTAAGTGTATCTCTCATCTATATCCAGACCTGTCATGAGATACTGGGCGCAGCTTTCAATCTGACTTGGCTTGAGTGTTCTGATAATTCCAGCAGTTCTACCTATCCTGCTCTCAACACCATCGCATCCAATCAATATTTTGGCACCAACTTCCCATATTTCTCCCATTTTCCTGAGATTTACCTTTAACTTCCCATTCACCCTTTCAAAACCTGTCACCGCTGTTTTAACTATCACCTCTGCGCCAGCTTTTGCAGCAAGTCTTGCGATATGCCGATCAAAAATTTTCCTTTCAAGAACGTATCCAACTTCACTACCAGCCATTTCTGCTGACATGAGGACCTCAGTTCCATCAGGGGCGTAGATTTTAGCTCCCACAACCTCTGCAGCGATCCACCTCTTGTCTATTTCAAGGAATCGCTCTACCCCAGTTTTACTTATTCCCTCAGCACATCTAACAGGTGTACCGATTTCCTGTCTTTTCTCAACAAGAAGGACGTCCAACCCTTTTTCGGCAGCAGTTTTTGCAGCCATGCTACCAGCTGGACCTGCTCCCACAACGATAACGTCATAAACTCTCATCCAGCACACCTCCTAACATTCAACAGGAGTCAGTGCACCAACGGGGCATGTTTTAACGCATATCATGCAGCCCGTGCATTTCTGCTCGTCAATCACAAGATAAGTCTCAATTAATTCCGTTGCTCCAAAGTTACAGACTGCAACACACGCACCACAGTAAGCACATCTGTATCTGTTAACAGACACTATTCTATCAACTTTCTCTGCCATGGGAGAATGAAGTCGAGGTTAAATAATAGCTTTACTCTCCAGGAAGATAGAGTGAGTAGATTCTTCATGATGACGTCATAGCACATACTCGACCGGCATCCTCAGCTCAGACTTTCAATTTTTTGAGCAGGTTGAAGGTAGAAGAGCAAGAACAATGTAAATGGTCACCCAGTAACCAGTTTGCCCATAAAAACCAAGAAAAGACTAAAAACAAAAATTAAAAATCATTTTGAATAAAACATGGAAAAGAACAAAAATAGTCCAGATAAGGAGAAATTATGCTTCCAGATATTCAGGTACTCAAACCCGATGTGCCAATTGGTCTCAGCAGAGTTGGAGCAACAGGTATTAGAAAGCTTGTTCAGGTGGTCAGGGAAGGCAAAAGGCCTATAATACTGATCTCATCCTTTGATGTTTTTGTTGATCTCCCTTCTTATCAAAAAGGTGTAAATTTGAGCAGAAATTTTGAAGTAATTGATGAAGTCATAGAAAACCTCACCTCCAAGCCGATTAAAAACATTGAAGATTTGGTTGTGGAACTTTCAAAGTTACTCCTCGAAAAGCACGATTATGCAACAAAAGCAGAGGTTAGGATGGCATCTGACCTAATTATGAGAAAAAGAACACCGAAAACTGGTCAGAGAACACAGGAAGTGGTAAAAATATTCAGCGAAGCCGTTATATCAAGAAACNGCAGAAAACTTGTTTTTGTCGGTGTAGAAGTTACCGGAATAACAGCCTGTCCCTGCGCCCAGGAACTGGTAAAAGCAAAATCTCTTGAAAGCCTTCTGGCAATGGGATACAGGCGAGAAGAGGCAGAGAGGATTCTCGATGCTGTGCCAGTAGCAACACACAATCAGAGAGGAAGAGCCACCATAAAGATCCAGGTTACAGATGAGTTTACGGTTCCAATAACAAAGTTGATTGAAATAGCCAAATCTTCCATGAGTTACGAAACTTATGAGATACTNAAGAGAGAGGACGAACTTGAAGTTGTGGAAAGAGCCCATCTGAATCCGAAATTTGTGGAAGACAGCGTAAGAGCTATGGCTGTAAAAATTCTTGAGGCTTTTCCTTCTGCACCAGACAGTATAATTGTGGTTTTCAGACAGGAAAACGAAGAAAGTATTCACCAGCATAATGTTGTTGCAGAAAAAGTTGCAACAATTGGAGAACTAAGAACTGAGCTTCAAAACGAAATTGATGATGCTGAGTAGACTCCTAACGCTCTCCATTCTGGTTTTATTTTTAATACTCCCAGCACAGGGTTCGATCTCTCAAATTCTGGAAATTTGTCCAAATCCATACGGCAGTGATGAGGCAGAATACATAAAATTCTCATGTGCAACGAATTGTACCCTCTCTGATGGAGAAGGGAAGATCATAGCCGGTAAGGGAATGCATATTGCGGCAAAAAACAAAACAGCTTTTAAACTACACTTTGGTGAGAAAGCGGACATCGAATTTCCACCCCGATTCGCACTTTCAAATAGAGGTGAAGAAATATGCCTGCTGGATAAAACTGAAAGACACTGTTTTAACTACTCATTTTACCTTGATGATGGTGTCATCTATTATAGACATGGTGATGGGTGGGATTTTAGATACGAGGACTGGAGCGATTTTGAATGTGTGAATGACAGGGTTAGGATAAGATTGATAGCGACCCCCTCCAGTTACAGACTCCCCGATGGATACAGAATTGCCAGTTATACCTTTGCAGCCGAATTCACTCCATCTGAGCTCTTTGTCGACGCTTCTCCAGTGGGTTCAGTGCCCTGTAGAGAACTTGAAGTCGAGAATGTCCACTTCCTATCGTCTAACTCATACAGAAATTTCCACTATAAATTTGCCGTGAAAAACGAATCTGTCATTCTGACAACGGAAAACTGGATTTTTGCGAAAAAGGGGTTCATAGTTGAATTTAGCAGTGAAGTCATTTCTCAAACTCTCAGAAGAGTTCTGGAAAACGACCTCAGATTCGAGACTTCAAAACCTGCTCAGTGCTCCATCTGGTCAACTGGAGAAGTTTCAGGTAGTGAAAAACTTATTGAAGTGGAAGCAGATGTAATTCTCTTCATTCTTCCTGATTGTAATCCAGTGTTTGATCTGATTTCTTCAGCCAGAGAGAGACTTCTGATAATGGCACCATACGTGGATTTTGACTGGTATACAGAGAAATCACCTCTCCTTGAAAGTATTAAGCTTGCTGCCCGGAATGGTGCAGAAGTAATGTTCGTAGTGAACGGAAAATATGCTGATAAGGAAGAGGTGGACAAACTCAGGGCAGTTGGAGCGAACGTACTTTTCGATAATAGGATTCACGGGAAAGCCATCGTAGCTGATGATAGATTGCTGATAACTTCTGCCAACATGAATCTTTACGGTTTGAAATTGAACAGAGAAGTCGGTGTGCTGNTTTCGAGTAAGAAAGCAGCAGACTTTGCATTCGAGAGTATCTTGGATGGAGCTGAGAGTTTAGATTCTATCAACTTCAATTCCAGTTACAATCCAAGTTATACCATCCCCTCACTAATTGCGTTCATTCTCGTATTTTTAATTCTCAGGAGATATTCTGGAAAGAAATTATAGAACTGTCATAACTTATTATTACATATGATTCACTCTGATGCCTTAATTAAGAAATATCACTATTAGAGGAGATGAAATTTCGTAAGTTATTAAAAGTAAATAAATGATAGTAAAAATTGGGGGAAACGAAATGGGTGGTTTTGCAACTCCCGGTGCAATCATGACCCCTGATATGTTTATTCACATAGGGTTATTCGAGGTACTATTTCTCCTCGCTCTCGGCTTTTTTGGTGGTATGCTCAGTGGATTTATAGGTAGTGGTGGAGCATTTGTTTTAACTCCGGGAATGATGTCACTTGGTGCTCCGGGAGATATCGCTGTTGCCAGTAACATGTGTCACAAGTTTCCGAAAGCGATGGTGGGAGCTTACAGGAGATACAAGATTGGACATCTTGATCCAAAACTTGCCATTGTGATGATAATTTCGGCAGTTATTGGTGTACAGGCTGGAATCAAGGTGCGCATGATCATACTGGAAGCTTTAGGACCGTCAGGAACCGATCTCTATACGACTCTGGCTTTCCTGATTGTGCTACCAACTGTCGGTGGACTCTGTTTGAGAGATGTGATAAAAGCGAGAAGAGAGGGAATAAGAGATGTAGAACCCAAACTTCCGGAGAAACTGGAGAAAAAAATAAAAATTCCCCCAATAATCCATTTCAAAATTGCTGGTAGAAGACAGTCCTTGTGGCTCACAATTCTGCCCGGTTTTGGCACGGGATTTCTTGCAGCCACCATAGCTGTAGGAGGATTTATTGGTGTGCCCTCAATGATCTACATAATNGGTGCGCCGAGCTTTGTTGCAAGTGGAACTGAGCTCGGAATTGCGTTTGCAATGGGTTCAACAGGATCATTCAGCTTCGCATACTTCATGGGAGCTATTGACTTCCGCATGACAGTTCTAATTCTTGCAGGGTCTCTTTTCGGTGTACAGATAGGAGCTGTTGGAACAACTTATGTCAGACCGTACTTCGTTAAACTTGCGATGGGAGTTGTAATGATGCTCGTATCTCTAAGCAGAGCATGTGCTTTACCGGGCATACTGCTTGACCTTGGCTGGATATCAATGGATGAAAGCCTGGTGAGAATATTTGACGCACTAATTCTCCCAATCATGGCCGTTGCTTTTTTATCGGTAACTCCGATTGTCCTTATCCCAATGATGAGCGTGAGAAGCAAACTCGCCCAAGCGAGAGTACTTGGACTTGCTGTGGATGGACGATTTGTTGACAGAAGAGATGTCTTACCAAAAGCTGTAGTTTTTGGAATACTGTCTCTTTTGAACTACTATCTTCTTTTCAGAGATCCAGAGTGGTGGCCACAGTTTATAACATACATACCACACGCGGATCCACTCATTGGTGTATTACTCACCTTTGCTGTTATAGGTCTTGCGATTTACTGGAGCTTTATCTATGGTTCATTCGCCTACACAATTCTCAATATCGTGCGAATTACAGCTCTTAAGAAGGAAGTTGCTGAAGTTATTGCAGAGGAGGGAATGGAAGGACTTGAAAAGTGGATCGACAGCGTCGGCAAGAAAATTGCCGGAAAAAGAGAGTGGCCACTCTGGTAAACCTTTAATTACCCTCAATCGAAAACGCTTATTAGTCCTTAATGCGAGGGGTGTGGGAAAGAATAATCGCTGTAAAGATTGTCAATCAGGTGGGGTGGATTTGAATGAAAAAAGTGGAACTCTACACATACGAAGATGCGAGAAAAGACGTTGAAGAAGGTATGACAGAAAGCGAGGTTGTTATAAGGAAGTGGGAATCTATAATTCAGGCACTGCGAGAGATTGAAGAAGTTACTCTTCAGATGACCCCATTTTGTGAAAAACACATTGATTTTGAGTGTCAAGGTTGCCCCCTTTTGAGCTACGATTTTCCATGCAGCGACTCCTTTTCAACCTATGCCATATTTTATCAGGAACTCAGAAAGCTCAGAATGATTGCAGAAAATCTTCTGGCAACTCTTGTTGCTGTGCAGAGAAATGAGGAGCATAAAAACAGCTTTTTTATCTAATCCTGTAAATTAAATTAATTTGAANCATGCCAATGAAGTGTGAGTGTGGAAGGAACCTTTTCACAAAGTCAATACCTCTCTGCCCTGAGTGTGCAAGAACGGAGAGAGCAGTAGATATAGCCAGTCAGCTGCATGTCCCATCTGAATTTGGAAAAGAAAAACAAAAAATTAAGTGTAAATTGTGCAGCAATGAGTGTAATGAAGTAGCACTGTGTGGAAAACCCGTGTATGGCACTCTCCAGTACTATGAGGATCCTTTACCGACGAACTGCTGCAATGCCTGGTTCTGTAAAGGAAGCAAGCTGAGAGGAACAAATCTTGCAGTCTTCTACTATGGATGTAACTTCGATTGTCTTTTCTGTCAAAACTGGACGCACAAGTTGATAGAGCGTGCCCCCATCGTTGATCTTGATGAACTTCTTAAAGCTGCTATGGTTGAAAGAGTCAGGTGTATATGTCACTTTGGTGGTTCCCCTGAGCCGCAGTTACCATTCGCTCTGAAATTCAGTAGGAAAGCAATTGAAATGAAAAGTGACTTGATGATATGCTGGGAATGGAATGGGGCAGGAAATACATCTCTTGCTCTAAAAGCNGCTGAGCTCAGTCAGAAAAGTGAGGGTACTGTAAAATTCGATTTAAAAGCCTGGAACCCACATCTTCACAAACTTCTTACAGGGAGAGACAATGAAAGGGTGAGGGAGAACTTTGTCAAAATAGCTGAAAGATATCCTGAGGTTATCTCCGCAACAACGCTCCTTGTTCCATACTATGTAGATGAGATGGAAGTTGAGAACATCGCCAGATTTATAGCGTCTTTAAGTGATGAAATTCCTTACAGCCTTCTGATATTCCATCCAGATCACAGGCTGATAGATCTACCAGTAACGCCGAAAGAACAGGTGTTTTCATGTTACAGAGCTGCGAAAAAGTATTTAAAGAATGTAAACATCGGGAATTTGCATCTGCTCGGATTGTAGCTTCATATGCATCCATGTCAATCCTGATTACTGATACAGCTCTCGAGATGTTTGAGGAGTCTGACAATTCCATCAAAGGTGTATTCATCGGGCATTAAGGGATTTATACCAAAATTTCTCAGAATTTTTGCTGTTGGAGGACCTATTGCAACAGCTTTTGCCAGAATATTTTTAATTTCCATCTCATGGCAAAGTTCAATAAAATTACGGGCTATCAAGCTACTCGAGAAAACAATCACGTCGTAAAAACCTTCTGCAGCATTTTTAACAGCCTCTCTTTGCTTTTCACCTTTCAGTTTGATTATTCTGTAAGCAGTAATCTCACTGAAGTCTGACACCTCTGAAAGTTTTGTGAGTTCGTCACTTCCAGCATCACTACGTATAGCCACCACTCTTTTTCCTTTCAGAGTGTTCATGAACTCCCTCACAAGCGTGGACGAGTCATATTGAGATGGCGTCTCGACATNGTATCCCGCTCTTCTAAGAACTTCAGCAGTTTTTTTGCCAATTGCTACAACTTTTTCGAGTTTTATACCTCTTTCAACTACAACCCTCGCAGCATTCTGGCTCGTTACTATCGCGTATTCATGTTCAGGAACATGAAAATCAAGATATTCGATTTTTATAAAAGGACACCCAAAGGCTTCAAAACCCTCATTCCGTAGTTTTTCCAGTGTCTGACCAAGTTGATGTTCGGGTCTTAGAATTAACACNCTCATTTTTCGAAGTGAGCTACCGCAGGACATCTGTTCTTAGATCATTAAGAAACGGATACTTCTTTCTGATTTCCTCAACCTCATCAAGGTTTATGTCCGCCATCATGGCTTCCTGAAAGTCACCTCCTTCCACAAGCACATTACCCTCTGGATCAATGAGCATGGAGTGGCCGCCATAGTCAAGATCGCCTTCAACGCAATTTGCACCAACCACAAAAAGCTGATTTTCTATTGCCCTTGCCTGTAAAAGTACTTTCCAGTGTTCTATACGCTGTTTTGGAAATTCTGCTGGAACCGCAATTATCTCTGCCCCCATTCTTGCCAGTTTTCGTGCAAGTTCCGGAAATCTTATTTCATAACATATGAGAATGCCGATCTTTCCAGCGGGAGTGTCGAAAACTTCAAGCCTGTTACCTGCTTTGAAGTGTTTTCGCTCAGAGGTGAGTGGAAAAAGATGCGTTTTTCTGTATATCCCTTTAATTTCACCTCTGTGAATTACTACAGCAGAATTGTAGAGATCTTCCTGATNCCTTTCTGCTACTCCTGCCACTATAACCATATCCCGAGTTTCCGAGAGTTTCAAAAGTAGCTCCAGCTCATCCTCAAGTTTGTTCTCCACCTCCTCGTAGTTGTGTTTGTAAAAGCCAGTGTTGAAAACCTCTGGGAGAACAACGAGATCCGCTTTAACCTGAATGGCACGCTTTACAAGGCTGAGACCCTTCATTATATTGACTTCTCTATCAGGCAAAATTCTCTGCTGAGCAATAACCACTCTCAATTTCCTTTCAGAGGTGGTCAATAACTTCCCCCTCCTTTGTTAATTTCCACGTGTTATTGTGCGTTTTAACAATACAAAAACCTCGTTCCAGAATTCTAAGATGGTATTTTAGCTCCTCAGAGGAGATACCGAGTTCACTGATAATTTCGTTCTCGCTTTTACCTTCGGATATTTTCCGAAGTATCTTTCTCCTAACCGGATTCGCCACTGCCATGTGGTATCTTGCATGATACTCCCTGCTCGCTTCAATGTTCTTGCTGAACTTATCCCAGCTTGAAGATCGCGTTTCCATCGATCTATTTTATGCACCACAGTTTAAATTTTTGCTGTTTACAGGTGACCTGAAGGGGTAATGACANANTCTACCGAGCAAGCCTGTCCACAAGGAAAAGGTAAAAAACTATATCACGGGTAAATTCTCCAAATCTACTAAGAGCAAAATCCCTTACAGTTTTTGCATCCTGCAGATCTCCATTGAAGAATATATTTGAAATCGCCCTTCTAATCCCCAAATCATCTGCAGGTATGACATTAAAACCCAGAACTCCTGCCATAACGAGTTCAGCTGTCCACCTGCCCACACCCTTGAAAGACGTGAGGATTTCCAGTACCTCATCTTCATTCATGTTNCTGAGATTTTCGAGATCGAGCCCATTTTCAACATCTTTTGAGATCGTGATGACACATTCAGCCTTTCTTTGGCTCAAACCACAATTCCTGAGATCTTCAATTCGAAGCTGAGCTATCTGCTCGGGAGTCGGAAAGTCATAGGCGATGACGTTCTCACCCTCAACTTTTGAGCCATACCTCTCCACNAGCCTTGCGGTAATTTTCTCTGCAACCAGGAATGATATTTGCTGCTGGATTATGGCCTTAATCACACCCTCAAACACTGTGAATGACATCAGTCCAGCTCTTCCAAAACCGCTGTATTTCTCCTTCAAATCTCTCAGGATCTCGTCTTTCTCCATAAACCTGTAGAGTTTTTCAACGTCTCTCAATCCAAAGAAAGCCATTAGTTTATTTTCTATCTCCTCTTTTTCAATTGTCGAGATCTCTGAAGGATCGTATCCCGGAATCTCAATAACAAGATTCTTTTTGTCATCCATCCAAGTAACCACTGGAAGTAATCTACCTGACACTCTCACTCCCCTTACCCAGATCTGTGTGCTCCCTCTTTTCATTATGTAGTGTGGCGTCGGTCTGTCAGGGAGAACGAAAAACTTCATTTTGAGATTCCAGTTCACATCCTGNCCAATTTTCACCGACCATCTCATAACNTCTCGCCTGTGATTCCTGATGACTCCTGTTGTCTCTTCATCTGTGACCACAATCTTCACAACCTTTTTAATCTCTTAAAAATTGCGTCATTCATGGATGATGTGATAATAGGTCTGGAAGTTCACGTTCAGCTCAACAAATTAAGAACGAAATTATTCTGTTCATGTCCTCTTGACTATCATTCAAGCCCTCCCAATACTCACGTATGTCCTGTCTGCCTGGGAATGCCCGGAGCCATGCCTGTTATAAACAAAGAAGCCGTTAAAGCAGCTATAAAGGTTGCACTGGCATTGAATGCAGAAGTTCAATCATTTACGGTATTTGACAGGAAAAATTATTTTTATCCAGATCTTCCAAAGGGCTTCCAGATCAGTCAGTACGACAGGCCACTCGCTCTCGGAGGATATCTCACAATTGAGACGGAAGATGGAGAGAAAAAAATAACTCTTAAAAGAATACACATGGAGGAGGATCCGGGAAAACTGACTTACAAAGGGACAATAACTGCAGCAAAATACTCTCTCATTGACTACAACAGAAGTGGTGCGCCACTGCTCGAAATAGTAACTGAACCCGTGATGAATTCCCCAAAAGAGGCAAGACTCTTTTTAAATAAATTGAGAATAATTNTAGAATATCTGGAAGTTTTTGACGGTGACCTNGAGGGAGCTATGAGAGTCGACGCGAANGTCTCAATCAGGGGAGGGGGACGTGTTGAAATCAAGAACATCTCCTCATTTAAGGGTGTTGAGAGAGCTCTCAGTTACGAAATAATGAGGCAGAAAAATCTGATGAAAAGGGGTAGAACTGTGGTCAGGGAAACCAGACACTTTGATGAAGCTCAAAATATCACTGTAACTCTCAGAAGTAAAGAAGAGGAACAGGACTACCGTTACTTCCCTGAGCCTGATCTCGTTCCTGTTTACACTTCAGAAATTCTTGAAGAGGTTATCGGATCACTCCCTGAAATGCCAGAAGAGAAAAGAGAGAGATTAAAATCTGAATATGGAATTGGAGATAACTACGCGAAGGTTTTGATTCTCGATGTCAGGATGGCTGACTACTTTGAGAGAGTTGCCAAGTTGATAGACCCGAAGACTGCTGCTAGCTGGGTTGTGGATATCTTGCGAGGTGAACTGAACTACAGAGACTGGAATTTTGACACCTGCTTTAAGATTTTCAGNCCGGAAGAATTTGCAAAGCTCCTGAANTATTTCCTCGATGATAGAATAACCGAGAAGGGNGTTATCGAGGTTATAAGAACGAAACTTGACAGAGGTGGAGAAATTGATGACATAATAAGGAAAAAAGGTCTTTTTGCAATACCAAAGGAAGAAGTTATCAGATTCTGCAGAGAAGCCATCGAGGAAAATCCAAAAGCCGTTCAGGATTACAGAAACGGAAAAAAGCAGGCACTAAACTTTCTGGTTGGTCAGGTGATGAAAAAAACAAGAGGAAGAGCAGATCCTGGTGAAACTGCAAAGATAATAGCAGAAATGCTTGGGTAACAAATGAAGATAGCCGTAATCGTTCCTGTTGCACCATTTGAGAAAGAAGAACTAATTCTTAACAGTGTAAGACATCTGAAAAATCTCGACTGGGGTGGTTTTGAATACAGACTTCTCTACGTGATCGACACAAATGGGGAAAACGATGAAAGATGGAGAGTAGTTGCTGAAGAGGGNGGAGAATTTCTTCTCAGAGATAATAGAAGAGGAAAAAGAGCTGGTGCTATAAATGATGGTGTTAGTAATTTGAGAAGTTTTAATCCAGACTACATAGCCATTTTCGACGTTGATTCCCGTCCTGAAAAGGACTTTATTGTAAAATGTGTCAGGGAGCTTGAAACGTGTGNAAAATGCTTCATAGCTTCAGGCAAGAGATACGTAAACAACGCAAGGAATCTTGTTTCTGAAACGGTTGAGGCCGAGTATCGTCTAATGAATTTTCTTCTTTCAAGGACGTTTTTTAAACATTTTAATGGACTAATTGGNGTACTCAGAGCTGAAATTCTGATGAAAGAGAGACTTTCAGAGGATGTTCTTGTGGAGGACACTGACTTTACCACGAGAATGTACGCAAGAGGTATGAAAGCCTGTCTTGCTGACACAAAACTATATGAGCAGTCACCATTGAGCTGGAGCGATTTTCTGAGCCAGAGAAGGCGATGGTATTATGGAGGCATTCAGCTATGGAGGCACAGAAAACTTATGAGCAGGACTGATTTTAAAGTCAGACTCGAATGGTTTCTACTGCTGACACTCACGTATTTACCAATCATTTTTCTTCCACTCGCATTAATTCTGAGTCCACCTTTAATACTCTGGCACTACAGAAGTTTAGAAAAACTGAAGCTTATTGCGGGTTTCACGATTTATCTTCTTTTACTTCAGATAGCATCCATCATATCCATCTCCGACCATCTAAAAGGCAGAGATGTTGAGTGGAGAGTCATAGAAAGAAGTACAGAATAGTTTTTAATCCCCTCGCCAAGTGACTGCATGAATCCTAAATCATCACGCAAATCTGTAGGAAACATTTTGAGAAGCCTGCTAATTTTCATTCTGGCTTTTGTGATATCAGCCTACCCATCCCAGGCTATCCAGAACTCACCTCAAAATGGTGTTCTGACAGTACTGGTTGACAACTACGATGACTTTGTGAAGTTAACTCTTGTAAATTCAAATGCTAACTTCACATATTCAACTAATTTCAGAAATTCAACTGAAATTGTGCTGCCGTATGGAAGTTATGTTGCATACCTGGAGGCAAGAAATCTGACGTTCACAAAACGCGTAACGGTTAGTGGAGATACAATTCTGAGATTCAACCTTGCTTTTTCATCGGATCCACATATGCTCTCCATTTCATACCATACATTGATCTATCCCTCAGGAAAAGGACTTGAGGTGAGTGATCTTATAATAATAAAAAATAAATTTAATGTAAATTTTGAAGGAAACCTAACGATCCCGATTCCTGAACACAGGAACCTGAAAGTTGTCTCTTCAACACTCAGTTTTATCAATTACTCTCACACAGCACATCAGATAATCTTTAAAGACCTTCTCGTGGCTGAAAATTCAAGCGGACAGATAATGATGGAGTACACTCTCCCATCCAACCGATTTGAAAGAGTTGTTGAACAGAAAAGCTCTGTTATGCTGTTCACAACCGCTGAGATAGTGAAAATGTCACCCAATCTGGTTGACATGGGAATCCGAAGCTTTTCAGGTAACAATTTCAGAGTGATTGCTGGCAATGTAACCGGGAGTTATTTTGTTGAACTGAGAAGTGTAGAAGGGATAAGCCTTAATCCGCTTGCCATAGCGGGCATAATCCTCGTATCAGGAAGTATCTTCCTCTACTTCTTTGAACGCAGAGGCGGATGGAGATTTTGAGTACAACACTACAACAGCTCTACTACCTCCTTGGCATGGTATGATATTATGATGTCAGCTCCAGCTCTCTTGATGGAAACGAGTATCTCGTAGATTACGTCCTCGCTCAACCATCCCCTCTCGATTGCTGCCTTGATCATGCTGTACTCTCCACTAACATTATAGGCCGCTGTGGGAACTGCAAACTTCTCCTTAACCCTTCTTACGATGTCAAGGTAGGGTAGAGCTGGTTTTACCATAACTATGTCTGCACCTTCTTTTAAATCAAGTTCAACTTCTACAAGAGCCTCATCGGAGTTATGGAAGTCCATCTGGTAACTTTTTCTATCTCCAAATTTGTATCCACTCTCCGCAGCTTCTCTAAACGGAGAATAAAAATTTGACGCATATTTTGCAGCATAGCTCATTATAGCAACCATTTCAAATCCTGCATCATCCAGTGCCTCTCTTATGCTCCTCACCATTCCGTCCATCATCCCTGAAGGTGCAACTATGTCCGCTCCAGCCTCTGCATGACTGACAGCTATCTTCCCGAGTATCGGAAGTGTTTCATCGTTCAAAATCTCACCNCCTCGAACAACACCACAGTGACCGTGGGTTGTGTATTCGCAGAGGCAAACATCAGTTATTATCACCGCATCTTCAAACTCTCTTTTTGTATTTCTGACAGCTCTCTGCACAACACCATCTTCTGCAAATGCAGATGAACCAATTTCGTCTTTCCAGGATGGTATTCCGAAAATTATAAACGCCTTCAGACCCTTCTCCAAACAGCTACCTATTTCATCCACAATTCCGTCGACCGAAACGCGATAGTAACCGGGCATCGATTCGATGGGCTTTTTGTCTTTTATATTCTCATCAACAAAAACGGGTACTACCAGATCCTCTTTACTCAGTTTAACCTCCCTGAATAACTCTCTCAGGTTCTCTTTTCTCAGTCTCCTCAATCTCNTCTTCGGAAACATGTCTATCACGCTCATCATCAAAAAGAAATGTTACTGCATCAATTACGTAGGGTCTACCGTCTCTCGCAGCTTCTCTAAGTCTAACGGTAGGCATTCTAAGGAATTTTTTGATCAGAGAATTGGCAAAGTCCTCAAGTAAAATCTTAACTTTCTCATCCACTCCNTATCTGGAAACGAGTTTGGAGTACAGCTCCTCTATCTCCTCCCTTTTGTACTTTTCTGCAGCAGAATACATCATTGCTATGGCTCTTGCAGCTCTTATATCTTTCAGAAGTAATTTTAGCTGCTTAAGCTCTTCTCTGATTATCTCTTCTGCTTTTACCACCTCACTCAATCTCTTCTTTAGATTGTTCTCACTGATTGTTCTGAGATCATCTATTGTCAGAAGTTCTACGCCCTCTATTTCCCTCACGGTTTCGTCAACATCTCTTGGAAGTGCAATATCAATCAGAATGAGTTTTTTCCTGTGACGCATCGCTTTTTCCACACTCTCTCTTGAAATTACTGTGTGTGGAGCAGAAGTGGCAGATATAACAATATCACACTCTCTGAGATACTTATCCAGACTATCGAATCTTACTGCTATTCCACCAATTTTTTCTGCAAGTTCCTTTGCTTTTGAAAATGTTCTATTCGCNATCAGAACCGCTTTCACATCTTTGTTGGCTATAGCTTTTGCAACAAGAGTTCCCATCTCTCCTGCTCCAACCAGAAGAACCTTTTTGCCTCTCAAACTTCCAAGTTTCTTCTCTGCGAGTTCAACTGCAGCAGAACCTATAGACACCGAACCTCTCGAGATCCTGGTAACCCTCCGCACCCTCCTTCCAACCTGAATGGCCTTGGAGAAAATTCTATCAAGGACTTCTCCGGTCATTCCCGCGTCTCTGCATTGATTGTAGTATCTTCTGACCTGCCCAAGAACCTGTTCTTCTCCGATCATCATTGACTCAAGTCCAGACGTAACTCTGAGTAAGTGTTCAAGACATCTGTCACCTATTTTTACTTCGACTATCTCCTCTATATCGAGTTGGGAAGAGAGAGAGCGGAGATAGCTTTCAACATCTCTCCCGGCGACATAAATTTCGAACCTGTTACAGGTAAAAATATAGGCAAATTCAGATATGTGCGGATTTGAAATAATTTTTGCAGCTATCTCATCTCTCTTTTCAGACCATACCCTCTCTATCTCTTCTACATTGGCTTTCTTGTGAGAAATGACCATGCAGCCTATTTCCATCTAAGCCTTAGTTCGGGCACTGCTTTTTAATCTTTTTTATTGTATTCCCATTCCCAACTCTTCTCTGTAACGATCTTTTTCCTGTCATCTGAAGAGGATTTACCTTCTGTTTTTACTGACATCTCAGAACCCAGTTCATTTTCTGGTGAACTTACAATGGCATATAACATGAACAGCAGACACAGAACCACTGAAACTGTCCCAGAAATAAAAATTGCATCCCTAATACCCCCGCCCCCAATTGCAACCATCAGAGAGTTTTCTGCTCCAATCTGTGCTCTGACCAGTTCGTGCATTCGAAGGACATCAGCACCTATAAGAGTGCCTATGGTCGCAACTGAATATGCCAGTGGAGCAGGTTCACCTCTCTCAGCGATTCTGAGAGCATAGTAGGAAGCGATGAATGGAACAAGAATAACAGTCCTCACAACCACTCCCACTTCTGCCTGAGCGTAAGAACCAAAATAGGTTATGAAAGCTATGATTGCAGTCCCACCCAGAAATTTGAGGATGGATATTTTTCCACTGTAAACAAATCCAAGAGAAATAAAAAAAGGAAGTAAGCATCCTGTCAGACTCACATAGAGAAGTACACCCTTGTATTCGGCGACTTTTAGAGGAGGCAACCAGAGTAAGACGAACGGAAGCAGGAGAATTGCTCCCGCCTCATGAAGTTCCAGACCCAAACGCTTGAAAACCTTGATTTGGTAAAAAAGGGGAAAGGAAACAGCAAGAAGGAGGAGTATGATTTTGGGTATCATCTGTGGATCATTGGTGGAGGCTTCCGGGCTGCTTCAAACAAACATGACCCCCTTGAGATCTGGAATTGGTGACTCCTTTTTGAGGACCTTGTCTATTGCCTTTATCATGTCCATCATGGTAACAGTCGTTCTCTCCTCTCTCAATGCAAACATTCCTGCTTCTGTTGCTATTGCTTTAATGTCTGCACCTGTTGCGCCCTCCGTTAATCTCGAAAGTTCTGTGAAATTCACATCACTGGCAAGTTTCATTTTCCTGGTGTGTATCTTGAATATCTGAATTCTTGCTTCAAATCCTGGCATTGGAACCTCAATTATTCTGTCAAATCTTCCTGGTCTGAGTATAGCGGGGTCAAGTATATCTATCCTGTTCGTGGCTCCAATCACCTTAACATCACCTCTCGGATCGAATCCATCAAGTTCGGCAAGAAGTTGCATCATCGTCCTTTGTACTTCTCTATCGCCACTCGTATCACTGTTGGTTCTCCTCGCAGCGATGGCATCAATCTCATCTATGAATATTATTGAGGGTGCCTTTTCTTTGGCCAGTTGAAAAACTTCTCGTACCAGTCTTGCTCCCTCACCTATGTACTTCTGAACAAACTCACTGCCAACAACCCTGATGAAAGTTGCTTTTGTATGATGAGCGACAGCCTTTGCAAGCAGAGTTTTACCGGTTCCTGGTGGGCCATAAAGCAGCACACCCTTTGGTGGTTCAATACCAATCTCCGCAAAAAGTTCCGGTTTAAGCATTGGAAGTTCGACAGCCTCTTTTATTTCTTCGATCTGGGCATCAAGCCCGCCAATATCCTGATATGTAACATTCGGTCTTTCTTCAACCTCAAATCCATATACTGCTGGATCTTTTGGTGTGGGAAGAACATTCACAACTGCAAGGGTTTGCTGATTTAAAGCAACCCTTGCACCTGGTTTGAGTTCATTCGCATCTATATATTGGGATGAATAAACCACGAATTTGGGACCTGTTGAGCTTTTAACGATAATTCTTCCATCTTCAAGAACGTCTGAGACAACACCAACAAGTAAGGGGGGTGAGCGCAGGCGTTCAATTTCACTTCTTAATCTCCTTACCTCTCGTTCGTATCTAATTCTTTCACTTTCGATAAATCTTTTTTCATCTTCAAGTCTCCGGTAGAGTTCTCTAAGTTTGTGATACTCTTCTTCGAGATTTTTTAATTTCTCGATGAGATATTGTATCTCCTTATCGCTCATGTTTTCTACCTCTCCTTCCGGAAGCCTCCAAATAACTATATATCATTACCCCTATAAGAACTTATTGGGCATCTGGTGGTAGCATGAATTGCGAAATTTGTGGGAGAGAGATTAGGGGCAAGGGATTCAGGGT
Organism: Archaeoglobus sp. JdFR-41; assembly: GCA_002010285.1. Lineage (GTDB taxonomy): Archaea > Halobacteriota > Archaeoglobi > Archaeoglobales > Archaeoglobaceae > JdFR-41. Next base: position 22,942 of record MTNC01000040.1, read on the forward strand.
TGTTGTGGAGGGAAGTGAAGTTACAGTATGTGCATCCTGCAGACAGTATGGAAGTGAGAAACCCTCTACTGTTACACAGCCGGGATTCAGGAAAGTTGTTCTTAAAAAGAGAAAGCCATACTCAACGAAAATAGAATTCACGGAAGAGATGCTTGAAAACTATCACCTCATTGTCAGAAGAGAAAGAGAGAAAAGAGGATGGAGTCAGGAACAGCTTGCAAAGAAGATTCAGGAGAAGGAATCTCTGATCAAGAAGATAGAGAATGCAGAAATCGTTCCGGAACCGGAAGTTGTGGAGAAACTTGAAAAACTTTTCGGAATAAGGCTCAGAGAAAAGGTACCTGAAGTCAAAGTGGAACTTGGCAGGTCGAAGCTTACTCCAACTCTTGGAGACGTAGTGGTGGTGAGGAGGAAAAAGAAGTAGTTTTTTATGCATGCAGCGAACTTCAGTCATGCATAATTTCATCTACATTACTGCATCATCGAAAGAGGAAGCTGAAAGAATCGCCAGACATCTTGTTGAGAAAAAACTTGCGGCATGTGTGAACATTTTTCCAATTAAATCCTATTTCTGGTGGGAGGGTAAGGTAGAAGAGGCAGAAGAGTACGCAATGATCGTCAAAACGCGATCAGAGAACTTTCCAAGGGTGAGGGATGAAGTAAAGGAAATTCACAGCTACACCATACCCTGCATCTGTGCCATACCAATTGAAAGAGGATTGAGAGAGTTCTTAAACTGGATAGATGAAACTGTAGGGGGGGAATGAGGCGGGTAGCCACTTTTGGGGCGAGAAAATTGATAGAGTACACAAGAGAACAGTGGGATATCCTGAAGAGAAAGCGAAAACGAGCAAGAGAGGTGATGGATTCCCTCACCGAGTTTGGAATTGATTGTATCGTATACGGCAGTGTCGCGAGGGGAGATGTTAATGAAAAGAGTGATGTCGATATTTTCATTCCACATCATCTTCCATCTTACAAAATTGAGCTCTCTCTTGATAGTTTTGAGGTTGTTGAAAGAAGAATAGTACAAGCTACACCGAACTATGCTATCAAGGGCGAGCTGGTGCTGGANGATTCAACAACCGTGAGTTTTCCACTCGTCAGGATGAAAGAAAGAGAAATGGATTTTTACAGATTTGGTGGATGTATAGATTACGATGGTATTAAAAATGGGGAAAGAGTTCCAGGAGTAGATAAAAGACTCGTTTTGATCCTCCCAACAGAGAATGGACACAGAGAGATACCTCTAACTGATATGCACCCAAGTGGCGTGGCAAGAATTCTCAGTATTTCAATTGACATTGTCCACGAAAGAATTAGAGTTCTGACAAGAAGGAGAGAGGTGGGAAGAACCGGTGTATTCATACAAGAAATTGTCCCCGCTGATGAAAGTTTTGAGTCTGCACTAAAAAACATCGCNTTAAGAAATCCAGCTGTAAGAAGAAGATTAAATGGGATATAGAGCCATACTCAAACCTCTTAAATTTTCTTTTCCAGTTCAAGGGCCTTTTTCAGAACGGTGAGGTAAACTACGAGCAAAGCGATGAGAACAATAAAAGATGCAACCATCACGGCAGTGTAGTCATCCATAAAACTCACCTCCCATTCTTTCTTTAATTTCCGATAACTTTGTGTCCATAAACATGTACGCTGTGTAAAGAAAGAGAAAGGCCACAATCATCATTCCAAGTGTTGAACCCCTCACAGCATCGAACTTTAGCTCGGAAGTTGTCGGATGCAGTGAAATGAATATCATTGATGAGAGGTAACTCAACGGGACAGTGACAAAAGCAAAGATTGAATANACAGCAGAAAACCTTGCTTTTGTTGAGTATTCTTCTATACTTGCTCTGAGACCAAAGTAGGCAGCGTATGCAAACCACAGAATAAGCACGAACGTCTCCCTTGGATCCCAGTTCCAGTAACTGTTCCACGCTACCTTTGCCCATACAGAGCCGCTTATCAGAGCAGCAGTAATCATAACAAATCCGAATTTTGCCGATGAAACAGCAACGATGTCGTTTCTGTAATTCTCAGTTCGCAGAAAGGCAATGGAGTATGCAAAGGTTACAGCGAATGCTATCAGAGCGGAAATTGCTGATGGAACATGGAAAAACACAATTCTGTAATTTTCTGCAATATCAGGGGCGTGAACGGGTGGCAGAGTGAATGCTCTGTACGTGCCGATGATGAGGAGAGTGAAACCGATAAAGAAGATGGGCACTGAAAGTTTCAGTCTCATTACGACACTTTGATTCACAGGTTATTTTAACCCTTTCTCCATTTCTGTTTTATCCATCCAATTTATCCATCTGCTCCGTACCTAAAAGCTGAGATAAAATAAATGAGAGATGCTACAAGCGCTGCAAATGCTCCGGCGGGTATGGGAACGAAGAGAGAGAGTAATATACCAAACATTAAACACCCTCCGGCTATCATCATTGACAGGTAGAAGACAAATTCAATTTTTGATGCAAAGATCTTCGCTGTTGCTGCTGGAGCTACAAATATTGCAAAGACGAGTATCGCTCCAACTGCTTTCATTGCTGAAACGACAGATATGGATATGAGGGTTATAAGCAGATTGTCCATCAATCTGATATTGAGACCAAAGGCTGCTGCACCTTCCGGATCAAACGATATGAAGAGGAATTTATGATAAAATAGAGCGGTTANTGTCAGCAGAACTGAAGTCGAACCAAGAATCAAAAAAACATCGGAATCTGAGAGAAGAAGGAGGTCGCCAAAAAAGAGTTGCCATGCTCTTGAAGCGTACTCCCTGGTAGCAGACAGAAAAACTGCTGTGAGGCACATAGATAGGGCGAAAGATATAGCTATTCCCGTGTTGATATCGCCACTTCTGGATGAGTACGAAGCAAGAAATGCTGCAAAAGTTGCAAATACAAGAGCCATAGCAAAGTAATTGACGTCGTAACCCAGTGAGTTGAGAAGAACTGCCAGAGATGCTCCTGCGAGTGCGGAGTGAGAGGCTCCTGCTACAAGAAATGATGNCTTTCTGAACACAGTAAGTGTTCCAGCAACAGATGCTGTAAGTGCTATAGCAACACTCGAGATTACCGCTCGCAGTAAGAATTCATCCAAAAGAAGCATATTTTCACCCGTGATGGTCTCCGTAAAGTGGATGTGCAAAACCCTCATCGCAGATAACCACTGGAATTCTTGCACCATAAGCTTTGAGTATGTTCTCTTCTGTAAAAACCTCCTCAGCTCTCCCAAAAGCTATCAGCCTTTTATTTAAAAGCATAACTCGTGTTATCTCATGCAAGAGTGGATTCACGTTGTGAACAACTGCTATAACAGTTATACCTCTCCTAGCAAGTTCCTGTAGCAGCCCGATTATCTTCTCCTGGGATGGAATATCAACCCCATTAAATGGCTCATCAAGTAGCAGCAGTTTGGGTTCGTTAATCAGAGTTCTTGCCAGCAGAACTCTCTGCTGCTGACCACCACTGAGTTCGCTGAATGTTTTATCCCTCATTTCGAACATTCCAACAAGTCTCAGAAGGTATTCCACTCTTTCCTCCTCTACCCTAACACCAATTGATTTGAGAGGGATCGTTAAAACCTGCTGAACCGTAAGAGGTAGGTCAAGAGCTATGTTTTCTCTTTGGGGAAGGTACCCGATCAGTTTCAGTACATCTTTTTTCTGTCTCCACGGATACATTCCGAATACTGATAGCACCCCACGATCCGGTTTTATTAAACCAGCAATCAGTTTCAGTAGAGTTGACTTACCTGCACCATTTGGGCCGAGAATGGCTATAAATTCTCCTTCTTGGATGGTAAAACTGATATTCTGAAGTGCAGGATTTCCTGAATACGTGAATGTCACGTTTTCTGCATGAACTGGGATATTACTTCCAAGCTTACTCATGATCTCAACCTCCAGAAAAAGAGAATGGCAGATTCGATGAGACAAAGACCTGCCAGTGCGTAAAGTGTGAGGTTGTCATATCCATCATTTACATATCTGGTTGAATANGCGATTCTTGCTGCATTCGAGATCAAAAGAGTTGGATAGTCTGAATCTCCCATGGAGAACTTTACATATGCAATTCTACATCCTGTGTCTTTCGCAAGCTGTTCGGCAATCTCACCCCCCTTACCACCTTTCATGAATTCGGGAACTATTATTCCCACATATTTCCCCTTCTTGAGAAGTTCCTTAATTTTACTCAGTTCCGTCCCGCTTACAAAACCAGAACCCTCTGAGAGCATAACCGCAGCAATTGTGATATTCAGAGAGGAAGCTATATAGCANACACCCGGTACCATGGCAACAAACTCCTTTCCAGAAAGATCTGAAGCTATTCTGCCAGCCTCTTTTTTTGCATTTATAACCCTTGCCTCAAATTCCATGTAATTGGAAAGAAAGGCGTTTCTATTTTCTGGATGCATTTCAGAGAGTTTCATGGCTACNGCTCGTGCTATCCCAATCGCATTTTCGGGTTTCAGCCAGTAGCCATGTGGATTCTGCCTGTATCCGGGGAAGTTATCGAGCGTTGCATTGTAGTCAGGAAAGTCCAGCACTTTATTTGGAAATTCAGTTTTAATTTTTTCTTCAAAAGAGAAAAGCTGGCTGTTTGCAAGAATTATGAGCTCGGCTTTTTTCAACATCTCAATATCTTCGCCTGTAAGGCTGAAGTGGTGAGGGTCACTGCCAGGAGGTAGAAGGGACTCCACTCTATATCGCTCCCCCGCAATCTCCCTCACAATTGGCTGCAGGTCAGAAACAGTTACTACGATTATCGGAGTACTAAACCTCAACTCCTCTGCACTACTCTGNGAGAACAGAAAAGAGACCATGAATAGAAAGATGATCAGAGAAATTATCACCAGCATTCTACGTCCTCTCAATCTTCTCACCCATCTGTGTCATCTCTGTGGAGGTATTCTATTTCCGCATGGACAGTATTCTCTCCTTCCGTATCTTCTCTCAAGAGCCGCTATTAACTCATCTCCTGCAAAAAGATCGATTTTTCTGGCTTCACTGCATATTTTTTCCTCCCTAACACCTACCTCCTCCATAAGGCACTCCAGAAGTCTGTGTTTTCTAAGTATCCTTTCAGCCTCAATTATCCCTTTTTCATTCATTATAAACCCTTTTCCGGAAATATAAGTCCCATATCCAAGCTCTGCTACCTTAAGAAGGATTTTTTGCGCTGTTGACTTTGGAATTCCCAGTTTTTTGAGTAATTGACTCGGACCTACGACCTTGTTACCCTCGATCATCTCCATATACACAACTCTGAGNACAATTCCAAGTGTTTCTTTTTTGAACATTGTTCAAAATATGAACATCCTGTATTAATAGTTTCTGACTTCAAGGTAATCTTTTGAGCTCCTGAAAATGGGAACAACATATATTTGCAGTATCCAGACCTTGTGAGGGTGATGTTATGGCCAAAATATACTATGANTCAGATGCGGATTTGAAGTATCTTGAAGGGAAAAAAGTATGCATACTCGGATATGGAAGTCAGGGACACGCACATGCCCTGAATCTCAAGGACTCTGGTATCACTGTGGTGGTTGGTCTTCCAGAGTGGGACAGAGTTACGTGGAAAAAGGCTGAAGATGATGGAATGGATGTTAAAACAATTGACAAGGCTGTTGAGGGAGCAGACTTGATTGCCTTTTTGATCCCCGACATGGTACAGCCAGAAGTCTATAGGAAATTTGTGGATGGCAGAATGAAGGAAGGATGTTTGCTGATGTTTGCACACGGTTTCAACATTCATTTCAACCAGATTGTTCCGCCAGAGAACGTTGATGTGGCAATGGTTGCCCCAAAGGGTCCCGGTCCACTTGTGAGAAGAATGTTCTTGGAGGGGAAGGGTGTCCCATCTCTCGTTGCAGTTCAGCAGAATTATACTGGTAGGGCACTTGAAGTAGCTCTCGCATACGCAAAAGGTATCGGAGCTACGAGGGCAGGGGTAATTGAGACAACTTTCAAGGAGGAGACAGAGACTGATCTCTTCGGTGAGCAGGTTGATCTCTGTGGTGGAGTGGCAGAAATGATAAAAATGTCATTTGAAGTTCTTGTGGAAGCAGGTTACCAGCCAGAGATTGCTTACTTTGAGGTCCTGCATGAACTAAAGTTGATAGTTGACCTCATTTACGAGGGAGGAATCTACAATATGTGGAGAGCAGTGAGTGAGACAGCCAAGTATGGGGGAATGACGAGAGGAAAGAGAATTTTCACCCAGCAGACGANGGAGGAGATGAGAAAAATACTCAGAGAAATACAGACCGGCGAGTTTGCCAGAGAATGGATTCTGGAGAATTTGGCAGGAAGACCTGTGTACAATAAACTGCTGGAACTTGAAAGAAATCATCCGATTGAAAAGATTGGAGAAGAACTCAGGAAAATGATGCCCTGGCTTAAGTAAACCTAATTTTTATTATTAATTTAAAAAATTATTTCATTTCTTCAGTTGCATCTGTTCTATCGCCAGTTATTTATATTATATGAACCTCAAATCTTCATGGAGGGAGATGCTATCAGAGAATCTGTCAGAGAATACATCAGAAAAAGAGTTGATACAGACCATANAATACCGATCTGGCTACCTTTTCTGCCATTGATTCTGATTCTTACAGGAGTATTATCTTTATTAGCGGTGCTCTTGCTATACTCTCAAATTTTTGATNCACTAACATTCTCCGACGTTTCTGCACCTCTTTTGATAGCTGCATTCACAATCTTTTTTCTGCTTCTGGTAGCTGGAGTCATCGTCAATATCTACGTCATTTACAAGCTTGTCTGGCGAAGAAATGAACACTTCAAAAGACAGCAACTCCTGTTCGCTGCACTGATTGAACTGCTCAAGAGAAAAACCGAAAAAAATTCAGAACTCAGAGAGAAGGTTTCGGTTCTGGAGAGGCGTCTCAAGGAGACTGAAGTAGATGAAGAAGAAAAGAACGCCTTTCTGTGGGCAATTTTACAGCTTGTCCCTTATGCAGGCACTCTTCTTCTTTTATACGTCTTTCATTTTTTAAATGCGGACTTCAGAAAGCACGAATACAGAGAAATATTTTTTGTAGAGGACCTGTCGAGATTGCTCTCATCGCTTGGGATTGATTTCTCCCCAAAACTTACGAGAAGAGTTCCTGAAAGAAACACAGTTCTCTATACATTGCTAACAATTGTTACCATGGGCATCTTTGCTCTTTACTGGATTTACACACTTGCGAAGGATCCAAATGAGCACTTCAGACAGCATGAAATTTGGGAAAATGAGTTACTCAGATTGCTNAATAAAATTTGATGGGAGNCTTAGAAAAATTGAATTTCTTCAGTACTTTTCAAATGCCTGTTTCACAAGTTTAATCGCACACAGATCTCCACACATACTGCATGCGTCACTTTCTGACTTCCTCCCTTTCCAAACTTCTCTTGCTTTTTCTGGATCAATGGAGAGTTCAAACTGTTTCTCCCAATCAAGGTTCTTTCGCGCAAGAGACATTTGATAATCTCTTAATCTTGCTCTTTCTCTCTGCCCATCCTTTACCAAATCTATTGCATGAGCGGCAATTTTAGCNGCAATAACGCCCTCTTTGACGTCTTCAACACTGGGAAGGGCGAGGTGTTCTGAGGGTGTNACATAACAGATGAAGTCGGCACCAGCTAAACCNGCAATCCCCGCACCAATTGCAGCTGCTATGTGATCGTAACCTGCTGCTATGTCTGTGACAAGCGGACCAAGAAGGTAAAGCGGAGCGTTGTCTGTTACAGACTTCATCGCTCTTACTGATGTGGTTATTTCATCCATCGGGACATGTCCAGGACCTTCNACCATACACTGAACACCTGCTTCTCTGCACTTTTTAACGAGTTCACCAAGTATTATAAATTCGGTGTACTTAGCCCTGTCCCCGGCATCATGTATGCATCCAGGTCGAAAGGCATCTCCAAGGCTTACGGTTACATCGTATTCCTTTAAGATGTCCAGAAGGTAGTCAAAATTATTGTAGTAGGGATTCTCCTTTTCGTTGTGGAGCATCCAGCCTATGGTTATCGCTCCACCCCTACTCACGACTCCAAGTAATCTTTCTGATCTCTTCAATCGTTCAACTGTAATCCAGTTGACACCTGCGTGAATTGTCATAAAATCAACACCGTCCTTTGCGTGTCTCTCCACAGCATTGAAGAAATCATCTTCACTCATATCGACTACGTTTCTGCAGTCTCTCGCTGCCTGGTAAATGGGCACAGTTCCAAATGGAACTGAAACAACTCTCATAATTCTTCTCCGAATTTCGTCGAGGTTTCCTCCTGTCGAAAGATCCATAATTGCGTCTGCACCATATTTCTGGGCAACAACCGCCTTTTCAACTTCCTCATCCACGTTCACGTGATCGATTGATGTGCCAACATTTGCATTGATCTTGGTGGAAACGAGGGCACCTATTGCTTTGGGAGTGAAGTTGTCAGCTTCTGTTCGTAAAACATTCATAGGTACAACTACGTGGCCATTAGCTATCAGCTTCATGAGTTTATTGACTTCGATGCCCTCAGTCTCTGCAATTCCTTTAAGGACACCTTCAGCTCTGTTCCTTCTTGCTTCCTCAATCAGTGTCATTAGGAGAGAAGACTATCAGCATCAAATAAAAGCTTTACCCNGCTTGCACTTTTCAATCATTTCTCTCTTTTCAGGGAATATTTATTCAAACTCCCCCAATCTGAAAGCTTTTATATTCGCAATCATTCTGGGCAATTAATGATTGTTGGAATCGACGTGGGTGGTACTAACACGGACGCGGCAATAGTCGGGGAGGAAATTCGAACGATTAAACTTCCCAACGAACTCGGAATTGCTGGAGTTTTGCGTGAAGTTTCAAAGTATGCAGATCTGAAAAAAGAAAAGGTTGTTGTAAGCACATCAGTTCCTTTAAATCTGATCATATCTAAATTTTCTGAATCCAGAACCCTTACAATTTTAATTCCCGGTCCAGGACTAAATTATTCGGATTACGGGATTGCTGTAAAGGGATACACAAACCACAGAGGAGATGTGGTTGAGGATCTGGACGAGAATGAGATTAGAGAGATTCTAAAGCAAAGTAGTTTTGATAACGTTGCAATAGCAGCGAAGTTTTCAGTTCGCAACTCAGAACTTGAAGAAAAAGCGAGCAAAATAGTTTGTGAGATTGTAAATGCTAAGAAAGTTGCATTAAGTCACCACGCAGGTGGTCTGAACTATCCCTGTCGAATAAATACAACCATCGTCAATGCAAAAATTAAGGAAACTGTTCACAATCTTACAGAACTCGTCAAAGAATATACGGAAGATTTCTACTATTTTAAGGGTGATGGGGGTATAGTTCCCTATAAGGTTGTTCTTGAGAATCCATCAGAACTCTACAATTCAAGTCCTGCTGCTGTTGCACTTGGAGCATGTTATCTAACCCGTGAAAAGAATGGTCTTGTAGTTGATATCGGCGGAACTTCGACAGATTTTGTTTACATCGAGAACGGAATGCCCAGAATAGTCAGTGGTGTGGATATTGCAGGAAGAAAAACGTTGATTAGATGCGTTGATTCGTTTAGCATCCCCTTTGGAGGCGACTCAATTATCTATGATGGCAAACTGAGACCTGAAAGAAGAGGAAACCCGATAGCGTTTGGTGGAAAGTTTTTCACCCTCACTGATGCCCTAAACTGCCTTGGATATGAGATTGGAGATTACAGATCATCAAGAAAAGCTGGCGAAGAATTTTTGAAAGATAAAAGTGACGCTGAGAAGATCGTTGACCAGTTTCTGTCTGTTGTAGCCGAAACTGTGAAAGGTGTTGAATCCGAGCGAATAATTGGTGCCGGGTATCTTGCGTCCATACTAATACCTAAAATTGCAAAAAGAGCTGGCGTGAGCTACACAGTCCCCGAACACAGCGAAGCAGCTAATGCTGTTGGTGTTGCTGTGTCAAGGTTGAGCCTTACACTTTACGTAAGGATTGACACAGAGACGGGAAGAGCAGTATACAACGGTGTGGTCGAAAAATCCCCATTCAGAACTGGCAGTCTGCCCAGTGACGATGAAATTAAATCTCATGCTCTTGAAAAAGTCAGAAGAATAGCCTTGAGCTTTGGTGTGGGGGAGGAGGACATCGGAGACGCAAAGGTGATATACTACAGTTCTTTCACAGTTGTTAGAGGTGGGATTAAAAGAGGAGTGATTGCTGACGCAGTGGTTCAGATAGAGCCAGGCATAAGGTTCGAGATGTGATGTGCTGGAGATGAAGGAGGAAGTGAAGATGAGGAACAGGAGAAAAAGTACGATATCAGTCGAAAAATTTCTTAAAGCTATAGACGAGCTCAGAGAGAGATCCAAAGGTGGGTGGGTAATAGTTGTCGAGGGTAAGAATGACGAAGAGGCTCTGAAGAGGCTTGGTATTTGTGGGGAGATAGTGATATTTTCAGGATATGTTGAAACTGCAGACAGAATAAAAGACAGAAAAACAATCATACTCACAGATTTTGATGAGAAAGGAATGGAAATTGAGATGGCTCTTGTCAGGTCCCTCTCAACACACGGCAATGTTCCTGATGTGGAACTGAAAAAGAAGTTATTTCTTGCAACTGGCAGGGAAGTTGTCCACGTTGAAGCCCTGGCAACATTCTATGAGAAGCTGATCTGTGAAACTCGAATCGGAAAGAGATTGAATTGAGAGACCCAAGATTATTAAATTCACACATTTCACCTTACATATGGAATATGAGGACGTTGTAAATGCGGTGGTTGATATTTTGAGAGAAGCCCACACGAATCTCCCCGAGGACGTAATAATAGCACTCAAGAATGCGTTAAAGGTAGAAGAGAATGATGTTGCAAGGAGGAATATCGAAACAATTTTGCTAAACATTGAAACTGCAAAAAGGCTCGGAGTGCCAATGTGCCAGGACACTGGTATTCCCGTATTCTTTGTTGAAATTGGGAGAGAGCTATCATGTAATTTTAGCATTAAAGAGGCAATTGTGGAGGGGGTGAGAAAGGCTACCCATGTAGTTCCGCTGAGACCGAATACTGTCCATCCATTAACGAGAGAAAATTCAGGAGACAATACAGGGCTGAACATGCCTCAGATAAATTTTAACATCGTGGAAGGTGACAAATTNAAAATAACAGTTTTACCAAAGGGTGCCGGGAGCGAAAATGTATCCTCCCTCAAAATGATGATTCCAGCGGACGTTCCAAAAATAAAAAGGTTTGTTGTAGAAACAGTGTTGAAGGCTGGCGGAAAACCATGCCCACCAGTAATAGTGGGAGTAGGAATTGGAGAAAGTTTCGACGGTGCAGCCAAACTATCCAAAAAAGCGCTGCTCCGCAGTGTTCTTGAAATGAACGAGTTTGAGGAAGAAATTCTTGAGGCTATAAACAGGCTTGGAATAGGCCCAATGGGTCTTGGTGGCAGAACTACGGCGCTCGCTGTTCTTACGGAACTCGGATACTGCCATACTGCCTCCCTTCCAGTGGCAGTGAATGTGCAGTGCTGGGCAAATCGAAAAGCAAGTGTCGTGTTGGGGTGAGCACATGATACTCAAAACCCCCCTGAATTTGAACGAGATCAGGAGATTGAGTGTTGGCGACATCGTTTATATCAGCGGTGAGATTTTCACAGCAAGAGATAAAGCTCATGCGAGAATCGTCGATTATCTGAGAACTGGCAAGCAACTGCCTTTTGAAATTGAAAGGGCCGTAATATACCACTGTGGTCCTTTAATTGTAAAGAACCGCGATTGGAGAGTTATTTCTGCCGGTCCAACAACATCTGCAAGGATGAATCCATTTGCCGAGAAGATACTTGAAAATGTCTCCTGTGTTGCGTTTGTGGGAAAGGGAGGGATGGACAGAAAAACCGTGGAGGCTATGAAGGATAAGGCTGTATATCTGGCTTACACAGGTGGTGCCGGAGCTCTTGCTGCAAAATCCATTAAAAAAGTTAAAACGGTTATATGGGAGGATCTCTCAATGCCAGAGGCGGTCTGGGTACTTGAAGTGGAGGAATTCGGTCCATGCATTGTTGCAATTGATACGAAGGCCAGAAGTCTTTATGATGATGTGGCAAAAAGTGCAGAAAATGAATTNAGAAATTTGAATCTTTAGTCTTTGAGAAGGTCTTCAAGCGCCTCGATTTCTTTCATAATACTTGACTTTAATTTTTTGAGAACATTTGTGGGATTTTCAGCTCTGTACGTGTAACCCATCCACCCTTGCTCCACAAACTTCCTGCTTACGATTCCCCTTTTACACAGATCCTTTAGCCTNTCTCTTACAAACCTTGCTGAAAGATTGAGTTCTCTGGCTATCTCGCTGACTCTCATCTCTCCTTTTTCAAGTAACAATGAGTAAATTTTTGCATCTGAGGGTTTGAATCTCAGTATCCTTAAGATTCTTTCGAACTCGTGTATCACGTTTCTCATGTTTTCTCTCTCTCGCATTAATCTGGTATTAATAGATTTTATGAACTAATTTGTTCATATGTATGAAGTTGTTAGATCATAAACTATATAAAACTTGTTCACAACCCACCATTGGTATGATTGATCGAATTTCGGTCTTCGCCACCTTTGTGAACAACCCAGTCACCAAAAAGATGCTACAGTCCATGGCGTCGTTCTGCGAGAGATGCGGAAAAAGCAGAATAGATTCGGCTCTGGACATTATTATTGGAGAATGCGAATTCCCTACCTGCTGGAAATGCAGAACTGCAGCAAAGCTGGTTGAGATGGTCATAAGAAGGGGATGTAAAGCTTTTAACGTAAATATTGATGAATTCAGAGAAAGATTCAGAGAACCATACTGGCGTCGGGGACTCGCCAGCGTTATAAAAGGACTGGCTTACTTTGGCACCCGGAAACCATTTGTCCCCGGAGCCCCATTTCAGGTTGTCTGGGATGTAACCTATATGTGTAATCTCAGGTGCAAGCACTGTTATGCAACTGCCGGCGGATCTATGAATGGTGAACTTACCACCGATGAGGCACTGAATGCTATAGATAAGCTTGCTAAACTTGGGGTAACAATACTCGCATTTTCTGGTGGAGAACCGCTTGTTAGAAAGGATATCTTCACTCTTACCAACTATGCTNCTGAAAAAGGCTTGTACGTCGCTCTGGCAACAAATGGAACTCTGATAACAGATGAAACTGCAAAAAAAATGAAAGAAAACGGTGTGAGATATCTTCAGATAAGTCTCGATGGTATGAGAGAAACACATGACAGATTCAGGGGTATAAGAGGGGCATTCGATAGAACTATCGATGGGATTAGAAGGGCTGTTGAACACGGATTTTTTGTTAATGTATCCATGACAGTTACNAAATTCAACTATATGGATGTGCCCAATGTGATTGATCTTTGCGAGAGGCTGGGAGTTAACTGGTTTATGCACTACAATTTCATTCCGGTTGGAAGAGGCAGGGAAATTGTTGAAGCAGATNTCACACCTGAAGAACGTGAGAAATTGCTAAAAATGCTCTACACCCGAAATTACACCTCAAAAATAAGTTTGCTTTCGACAGCTCCGCAGTTTGCACGTGTTGCCTTACAGTGTCATGGTGGTATTGTTCCGACTCATTTCTACAATGTTAATGCAGGAGAGAGGTTGAGAGAACTTGCAGAATTTATTGGAGGGTGTGGAGCAGGCAGATTTTACTTCGCAATACGGGCAAACGGTGACATTCAGCCGTGTGTATTTTTCCCGATCGTGGTTGGGAACATCAAAGATGATGACTTGGAAGAATTGTGGTTACATAACCATGTTTTTGAGGATTTACGCAATAAAGATCACATTGAGGGGTGTGGAGACTGTGAGTACAGATTTGTATGTGGCGGGTGCAGAGCGAGAGCTTACAGCTATTTTGGTGATTATCTAAAACCTGATCCGGGATGTGTGAAGAACAGGAAAATATGGGAGAATCTGACAGCAAAACTTCTCGTGTGATTTTACAATTTTAACCAGATCGCCAGTTGTCTGATTGGATAACTTTATTTTGATTTCTGATCACACATTTGCTGTGAGAGGTTTGCCACCTTCATTAAGGGGGAGAAAAAGATATATTGCGTTCAAACTGATAAGCGAAGAAAAGGTGGATGCAAGAATGCTTTCGAGAGAACTGAACCAGAGTATGATTTCCCTGTTCGGAGAGTGCTTTNCGGCAGGAAGCATGCTGAAACTGGAACACTTCGACGGGGAGAAAGGGATACTGAGATGCAGAAGAGAATATCTGAATCAAGTGATCATAGCTCTAACACTGCTCAGAGAAGTTGGGGGAGTAAAGGTTGTGCCGCTTACCCTGGGTGTTAGCGGAACGTTAAAAAGTTGCAAAAGAAAGTATGTGGAGGTGTGAATATGCATTTACCTCAGATGGGATATGATAGAGCCATTACGGTTTTCAGCCCTGATGGAAGACTTTTTCAGGTTGAATANGCAAGAGAAGCTGTAAAAAGAGGTGCTACCGCAATTGGTGTGAAAACGAAAGATGCAGTAATTCTGATTGCTGACAAGAGAGTTACAAGTAAATTGCTCGAAGCTGATACAATTGAGAAGATTTACAAGATTGATGACCATATATTTGCTGCGACATCTGGTCTGGTAGCCGATGCAAGAGTTCTGATTGAAAGGGCNAGAATTGAGGCTCAGATTAACAGATTGACATACGACGAACCTATAAGCGTTAAGGAACTGGCCAAAAGGATATGCGATTTCAAGCAGCAGTATACACAGTTTGGCGGTGTGAGACCTTTTGGGGTATCTCTCCTTATCGCTGGAGTCGATGAAGTGCCAAAGCTGTATGAAACCGATCCCAGTGGAGCTTTGCTGGAATACAAAGCAACGGCAATTGGTATGGGAAGGAATGCGGTTATGGAATTCTTTGAGAAGGAATACAAGGAAGACATTAACTTCGATGAAGGGGTTTTCATCGGTCTTGTAGCCATGGGTAAAGCAATTGAAGCTGAACTCACGCCAGATGCAGTGGAAATCGGTTATGTAAAGATAGACGAGAAGCGTTACATGGAAATGAATCTGGAGGAACTTGAGAGGTTTATTGAAAAAGCAAATGAAAGAATAAGAAGTGAGATGAAATAAATCTGCATGGTATTATGGTATCGCTCGAGAAGGCTGTAATAGCCAGGCTGAGGAGGGGTGGAGAAGAGTTTGAAATCTTGGTCGATCCATATCTTGCCAGAGATTTGAAAGAAGGTAAAAACGTAAACTTTGAGGACTTGCTGGCAGCAGAAGAAGTTTTTAAAGATGCTAAGAAGGGTGAAAGAGCATCGCTTGAAGAGTTGCAGAGAGTTTTTTCCACCACCGATATACACGAAATAGCAAGGAAAATAATAGAAGAGGGAGAAGTCCAGATTACGGCGGAACAAAGAAAAGAAATGCTTGAAGCCAAGAAAAGGCAGGTAATCACATTCATAAGCAGAAACGCTGTCGATCCAAGAACGGGAGCACCACATCCCCCCTCAAGAATTGAAAACGCCCTTGAGCAGTCGAAGGTTAATATAGACATTTTCAAGCCAGTTGAGGCTCAGATAAAAGATATAGTAAAGGCGATAAAACATATACTCCCTCTCAGATTTGAAGAGATTGAGATTGCCATCAAGATTCCTCCCGAGCATACTGGAAAAGCCATTTCGTCTCTCTACAAATTTGGAGGTGTAATAAAAGAGGAATGGCAAAAAGATGGAAGCTGGATTTGTGTCATGCGTATTCCTGCCGGAATGTACGGTGAACTTATGGACCTACTNGGTAAGGTTGCCAAAGGTGAGGCACTCACAAAAGAGTTAAGGAGGATTCACGGATGAGGAGAATTGTTCTGCCTGGAGATATGCTCTCATCAAATCCAAGAGCTGCCGGGTACGGGACGTATGTTGAAAACGGGAAAGTGTACTCGAAGATTCTTGGCTTATTTGATGAAAGTGAGACCCGTGTGAAGGTAATCCCGCTGAAGGGCAGATACCTCCCCTCCACAGGAGATGTGGTTATTGGGATTGTAAGAGAGGTTGCAGGTAACGGTTGGGTCGTTGACATAAATTCACCCTACCAAGCATTCCTTCCAGCGTCAGAAAATCCGGAAGTAAAACCTGGAAAGAAAACGAATGACATCCTTGATATTGGAGATGCCATTATAGCCAGAGTTCTGAACATAGACCCGAAAATGAAGGTAACATTAACAATGAAGGACAAGATATGCAGGGCGATAAGATTTGGCAGAATAGTAGCAATAAACCCTGCAAGGGTCCCAAGGGTTATTGGAAAGAAAGGGAGTATGATTAAGTTGCTTAAAGGGGAACTTGGTATTCAGATAATTGTTGGGCAGAATGGTCTTATATGGGTAAATGGAGACAGGAAAAAAGTCTCAATTGCAGAAGAAGCAATTTACATTATTGAGGAGGAAGCCCATACAGAAGGTTTAACAGATAGAATTTCTGAATTCATTAAGAGGAGGAAATCAGATGTCGGTATCGAGACCTGAAAGGTTTATTGTGGATGGAAAGAGGCTGGATGGTAGGAAAATCGACGAGCTTCGACCGATGAAGATAGAGGCCAACGTACTTAAAAGGGCTGATGGATCCTGTTACCTCGAAATGGGTAAAAACAAGGTTGTAGCAGCTGTTTATGGACCAAGAGAGGTTCACCCAAGACATCTTCAGAATCCAAGTATGGCAATCATAAAATATCGTTACAACATGGCCCCATTCAGTGTTGAGGAAAGAAAGAGACCAGGGCCCGATCGGAGAAGTATAGAGATTTCGAAAGTCAGTAGGGAGGCAATAGAACCGGTGGTTATGAAAGAACTTTTTCCAAGAAGTGGAATAGATATATTTGTTGAAGTCCTCCAAGCAGACGCAGGGAGCAGAACTGCCTGTCTCAATGCAGCAAGTGTTGCTCTTGTTGACGCTGGAGTTCCGATGAGAGGGATGATAACATCCGTTGCAGTAGCAAAAGTGGATGGGGTTCTCGTTCTCGATCCAATGAAAGAAGAGGATAATTTCGGCGAAGCAGACATACCATTTGCCTTTCTTATAAGGGGCGGCAGAATAGAATCAATAGCCTTACTTCAGATGGATGGAAACCTGACGAGAAATGAGGTTCTTCAAGCTTTACAGCTTGCCAAGAAGGGAGCGATGGAGATATACCGCCTGCAAAGAGATGCGATAATGCGGAGATACATTGAAGAAGAANAGGCAGAGGAAGAAATTGGAGAGGTAGAGGAAAGTATCGGCAATGATGTGGAAGGTCGTTTTGAGCAGCCGAATAAACTGTCGGAGGAGGAACGATGACTGAAGACATTTTGGTGGACATAAAAAGAGATTACGTCCTGTCAAAACTGAGAGATGGTGAGAGAATAGATGGAAGGAAATTTGATGAATTCAGAAAGATAGAGATAATACCAAATATAGTGGAGAAAGCAGAGGGATCTGCTCTTGTCAAACTCGGAAACACTCAGGTTGTTGTTGGTATTAAAATGCAACCTGGAGAACCATATCCCGATACCCCAGATAAAGGTGTTATTATAACAAACGCAGAACTTGTACCCCTTGCCTCCCCCACATTTGAACCCGGTCCACCAGATGAAAATTCAATAGAACTTGCAAGGGTTGTGGATAGAGGTATCAGGGAGAGTGAGGCTGTGGACCTATCGAAACTGTGTATCGAAGAAGGAGAGAAAGTGTGGATAATCTTTATAGATATACATGCCTTGGATGATGACGGAAACCTCCTTGATGCATCATCTCTTGCTGCAATAGCTGCATTACTAAACACAAAGGTACCAGCTGAGAGATTTGAGCTGGGAGAAGACTACCTTCTTCCAGTGAGAGACCTGCCGGTATCAGTTACCTCCCTTGTGATAAATGATCGTTTCCTTGTGGATCCAGGAAGAGATGAAACGAGTGTCGGTAACAACACAATAACAATAACGACAGATCAGGATGACAACGTTGTGGCGATGCAGAAAAGTGGTAGCTACCTGTTGAGTGAGAAGCTCTTTGAAGAAATTCTTGATGTCAGCATCAGGAATGCCAGAAAGNTAAGAGAGATTCTTAAGGAAATTTAATCTCATTATTGTAATGACAAGCTTTAAATGTGATTAATGCCTATATTACGTGATGAACACACAGGGAAGGCTCAGTCTTGACCTGCTGATAGGATTGTCAATCTTCCTGTTCACCTTCGTTTTTATAGCTCAGTTTCTACCAGGAGTTTTTGCTGATGTGAGGAGTGAAATCGCTCTATCCCACGAAGCTTACAAGGTGACTGTTATGCTTGCTGAGACTCAGGGTGCATGGAGCAATGGAACAATGAATGGCACTAACTGGGAAGATTATCCTAATTTGTGGGGTGACCCCACCTTCTATTTCCTGCCAGGATTAAGTACAGGTAGACCCGATTTTCTGGAGTATGATAAGATCATTGCCCTCCAAAACGCCACAAGAAATTACTATGACAAGGTAAGAGAGATGCTTGGTTTGAAAACACCTGATAGAGAGTACAACTTTCATGTTTCTCTTGAATCTCTTGATTCCAGACCTTATAACCGGACTTTAGTTACAACAATAAATGGAAAGGTTGTACTGGACGCAGGTGCGCCCATCCCATCCTCAGGGTATATATCAAGATATGAGAGAATTGTTTGGATAGATGATGTATCTCACTTCATTGGATGGGGTTATGTGGACACAACGAAGGGGGGAATTCCAACCCCCAGGTGTTTCATTAATGGTACCCAAATTGACTGTTATTTTGAGTACAATTACCCAGTTAACACATTTCTTGTTCAGGTGATAGCGATTTATCCGGGGGCTCCAAAGATCAGTGTCTGCGCCGATGTTGGTACATGCCCGCCAGGTGCCTGTCCGTTGAGGAGTCCTGGAGATGTATGTGTGTACCCGGACAACTCACCACTGGGTGTTTGTCAACCTCTGGTGGTGGGAACACTGTATGACCTCACAACACCCATAAATCTAAAATTAAGTGACCAAGGCGCTACCAATGGAGATAATGTATGTGTGAGAGTCTCTCTGAGAGCTGTTAATGCCTCAATTTACTTTGGAGATACAACCATCCATTATCTTGCAGGAAAACCAACAGCGAAGCTAGTAGTATATGTATGGTGATGTTATATGGGCGGGCAGAGTAAGCTGGCTCAGGCATTTACCCTTGAGGGGGTAATGGCCTCGCTACTGTTGTTAGTTGTAGTTTATGCTCTCTTCCAGTCTTCCCTGGTAATTTCACCTATGTGGAGTGAGATCACGGACGCACAGCTAAAACTTATTGGATATGACGTTTTGAAGGTTTTAGACAATCCAGAAAAGGATGCTTCAGGTAAATACTTGAATTCCAGCCTNCAGGGCATGCTTGTATTTCTGAACGACTCCTTCAAGCCCAATGAGGAATTTCTTTACGCATTTAATCGACTCACATTTCCAGCAGAATACAGAATAGAGTTATACTGGGTAAACGATACCGGACATGTTGTCATGGTTCCCCTCGTTGATAAGAAGCCAACTCCAGAAGCTGTGGCAGCGAGCAGACTTGTTGTTATTCAAGCCAGTGACTTCAACGTCAATCCAGATTCACCATTTTACGGGATAACTCACCCCGTTGTATTCGAGGTTAGGGTGATATTATGGCGACCATAAGGAAAAAAATTAATGAAAGTGGACAGATGCTTGTTTTCTTTTCTCTGGTAGTGGCGACTGTTCTCGCCTCCATATCTGTCTTACATGCTCAGAACATTCTCGCAGGGATGGAAAGTTCCCGAACCCTGATGGTTTTCCCCAAAGAGGAAATTAGGAACCTGAAAAATATAGGTGAATATGGATTCATGCAGTTCACCGGACAGCACATCACGGAGTTCTACTCAAACACAAATAGCATACGTGAACAAATACAGCTACTCTACGCTCAAAAGGGAATTTACGGCGATGTAGTAGCTTATTTTGCTACCCCTGAAACCTCCGTCGAGTGCTATAGTGTAAGAATAATCTACGTTTCAGGAGAGGTCAGTTANAACGAGGAACTTTACTGCTGCGANGGAAGGGGGTGTGTGTGATGTCCAATCGTAAAACTGAGGATTTCTTAGGAAGAGGTTCAAGGATACTTGCTGGAAGGTTGAGAACAGGGTTTGATAAGAGAGGAGTATCGATGCTTGTTGAATACCTCATACTGGTATCAGTAATCTCAATTTTTGTTTTTCTGCTCAGTATGAGTCTTAATCAGAAACTTGAGGAGTCTCAGATTGATACAGTTGTTGAAAACCAGTTCTCAGACATAGCCTCCCAGATTTCTTCCCAGCTGGTTGATATGCTATCTGTCTACCCGAGAAATGGGAAACTTGAGGCAAAGGTGTTCATGCCAAAAAGTATAGGTGATGTAGAATATACTGTCGCACTACGAAATCAGTATGTAACCATTGTATCTGAGTTTGGAAAACACAACAAGTCCCTGAGCCTCGGTGCTGCAGCTCTCCTCAAGTTCCAGCTAATAGGTGCAACCCACAGTCTTGAGGAGANACACGGTCTTAACTACACCAAAATTTCTCCAACATATCCAAGTGCAGTTCTAATTCTGGAGCCAACAGCTGTTTACGCCAACGAGACGACCCCTGGCCATTTTGTGATAGATGTCTCACGGTCATCGGCAATGGGAGCTTTCATATGGAGAGTCGTGCTCTGGAACGGAACAGAACTTACTGGGAATTCTGGAGATACGCAAAGGGATATCTACGTTTACTGGGATACAACTGAATTCAGTACATACTGCAACTATAACGCAACAGCGGAGACTGCTGAGTGTAATATTACGCTGACGGTTACGGATCTCAGAGGGTTGAGTGACACTGATGAGGCCACGATCTTAATTGCCAAGTCACCTACAACACCACCAAGCCTCTACATAAAGAAATTCGTAAGTCCACCTCAAACAGTTCCTGGCAAACCTGTGGAACTTCACATATATCTCAATGGCAGAGGTTTTAGAACTGAAGGTACAGCCCTCAACCTTTCCACAGTTGTTGTTATCGACACTTCAGGAAGTATGGGTGATCTTTCAATTGCAAGAAATATTTACGACGTAAGAGATGAGCTATCTACCTACTATGGCATATTCAGGGGCAACGTCACCCCTGCTGTATGGAGAGTTGTATACGATATTAACTCTACTTTCAGAAATAAAGCCATGAGAGTTGTAGCTTATACAACCGATCCCATGAATCCGTGGTGGAGCGGTTACGACAGAGATGATGCCATTACACTGTATATATATCAGGCTGATGGAGATAGCTACACAGCAATCAGAGAACTCAACACTGCTGGATACTACGGTAAGGTGTTTGATGATTCCAGGATAACACCTACAGAACTTGGAGAGTGGGTGTTCGAAGTGGTAGCTGCAAATCCTGATCCCATTATACTACANCTCGAGCTTTACAAATGTACGGGTATATACTGGGGTGGATGGTGCATCTGGGGTAGCTGGCAGTTAATGAAAAGTTTTACAACGACATATTTCCCCAATTACGGGGAGACAACCATAGAGCTGAAACCTGGTTATACTCAGGATGACGAGTACGTTTTCCTGCTTGCAGAGATGGATGACAAGTACAAGGATGACTTTATAACCTGGTACGATCAGCAGATGTGTGTTTATGNAGGTGTCAACGGATTGTGCTTTGATACAGACGTAGATGCAGGTCAGAAATCCTTCATCGTTGTTCCACGATTCTTGGGAGCTGTTCAGTATGAGGGAATGGTATACATCCAGAAACTTGATTCAACCAAGATAGCCTCNATTGACTTTATCAATGATGGACTGGGAACAAAGGACCTTGTTGGTCTTGTGCATTTCAGCACCTATGCCTACAAGCACGTGGTGAACACGTCTCCTTATTTGAGCTATCTGACGACGAATAAACTGAATGTTGTTAATGAGATTAAACTGCTCAGCGCTTCGGGAGCCACGAATATTTACCAAGCTCTTGCCTATGCCAGAGATGAGCTCCTGGAAAATACAACCATAATTTCTGGTACAAAACCGCTGATAGTTTTCATGACTGATGGTCAGCCGACCGTCATGTATGACGAATCATGTGGAGACTACACCAATCCGAGTTGCTACATAGTCTATGGTAGTTACTGTGTTCCCGAGTGCTATTCACAGATAGAAAACCTTGCAAGCAACATAAAGGGCACTCAGATTGGAGGAGAAAACATAACAATCTGTACAATAGGCTTTGGAACTGCCTACAATGCTACACTCCTCAGTAACATTGCCAGCTACAAACCCGGTTCTACGGAGAAGTGTTTCTATGAGGCTAAAGATTACTACGAGCTCGTTGAAGCTTTTACGGATATTTCAAGGATATTCAAACTTGCTGCCAAGAACGTAACGATTACGGATGTAATACCGCCGGACCTTGATGTGGAAGGTGTGAAAGTTGAAATTACAGGAAACGCTGTGTGTGACTCTCCAACAATCGGAAAAATTGGTACNAACACCTCCGTACAACTTAATTGCTCGGAAATATATATTGACGACGATATTGAACTGATTGTAACTCTGCGAGCTGATCAGCCCGGAACGTATTATCTTGACATTCCCAAGATAAGCAATGTTACTTACGAAGGTTACCCATTCGGACCGGCAAATATAGAAGTATTCCCGTTAAAGGTTGTTACTGTTAGATATGGAGGAGCTGAAAAGGCCACGGTGAGGATATCATGAAGAATCGAATGAAGAAAAGAGAGAAATCCAGCAAAAGAGCTGCATCAGAAGTTCTCGGTTCTCTACTGGTAGTAGCTGTCATAACCACCACAGCCGCGCTTCTCTATACGATTTCTTACCCAGTAATAGGACAGAGTGAAGAAAGCGTAAAGGCCAGAAAAGCCTATTTTGACCTCATGAACATACGAGAAACTCTCGAAAGAGTGAGATTCATGGTCGAAACGAATTCGACCTATAATCTGTATCTCTCAGGCTCGACTGCATATTTCAGAAATGAACCAATTGTATATGTGGATGGCACACCGTATCAGGTTTCGTCCATAGTCATCTCTGGAAAGGGGTGGACACTTTACTACGAGAATGGTGCGATAATTGAAAGAACAACAAATTACATGAAAATGCTGAGTTTTCCAGGAATCTACTATACTGGTAACACTCTTACCATGCCACTGATAGTTTTTGTAGGGGGAGATAAGATTGGTGGAGGAACAGGTAAGGTGAGCCTGAATTTTGGAATCTCAAGAGTCTTCAGAGTCGTAGGGACAGATATAAGGATCGAATCAAGCAATGCAGAGGCCTGGTGCAGATTTTTCCAGGAAATAGGAATTTCCCCCACTTGCACTTCCCGCAATGTAACATTTACAGTCCCAAATGCAAGTATCGCAGTTTATGAGATATCTGTTAAATAAATCTGAGGTGAAACTTATGGTTCACACGAACCGTGTGTCCAGAAGAGAGAGAGGAGTGGCTGTAAGGATGAACACAAAAGCTGTTTCAGAAGTAGTTGGATATATATTTGTTTTTGGAATAATAATGACCGCTGTAACTTTTGCTTATCTCAATATTACCAATCTCGTGCAGGATACATCAGAAAAATACAGAGTAGAAGGCTTGAGAGAGAGTTTCAGGAGGATTCAGAACGTATTTTTCCTTTCGACTTATGGGGGTGCACCACTTCAGAGCATTCAGATCGAGTTTCAGGGGGGAGTACTTTACATTGCAAACAATACAAGGGTCAGAATACTGTTTAACGATACACCCGTCGTAGATGAGTATGTAGGGACGCTTAACTACAAATATAAGGATTATGTGGTCACAGTNGAAAACGGGGCAGTATGGGAAGACTACTACGGAAACAAGAGAACAATAATGAATCCAAGAATTTTTGTTCAGCGGGTGCAAACTCAGGGACCTTCAGGAGCTACTCAGACAATTGTTATGGTTGTGGTGAGCATTCTGAAGGGTAATCTTTCAATGTCAGGCGAGGGATCTGTTAATCTGATATTCAACTCTTCTGTTAGAGAAGTTATATTCAACACGACCCCGGGAATCCTGAGAATGGAGGTGACATCAGATTACGCAAAGAACTGGTGCGAGTTTTTCCATGACTTAACGAGTGATGTTTCTCCAACAACCTGTACTCCGGCAATCTCACAGACAGAAATGCGAGTTTACTANGACAGAGNTATTGTGACAGTTTATGAGACCCGGGTAGAAACGAGACAGGTGTGATATGGGAAACGAAAATTAAACAAGATTACTAAGAATTTCCTCAAGTTTTCTTATCTCCTCCTGAGCATGTTCGACTGCTGCACTACAGTCGAGATACTCCAGCATGGANTTGCATTTTGGACAGGCAAAGTTGAGTTCCATAGCTTCATCATACGAGACCTTCACGCACATATTTGGGCAGACATAATGGACAGTGTTTGATTCAAGTTCAATCTTTTCTTCCAGCTTTTTCTTGGTCTTTTCCAGTTCTCTTCTCAGTATCTCTTTTTCCTTGTCGTAGTGGATTTTCCAGAAGTACTCCATCCATCCCGTCTCATCATCTCTTTTTCTTTTGTACTCTGCCAGTCCAATTTCATAAAGGGCAAAAAGTGCCCTCCTAATCTCGTTAATTTCAATACCGAGTTCGAGAGCAAGCTGATCATCTGTGAATTCCTGTTTAAGCCTGAGAGAATAGATTATTATTCCAACTTCACCAGCAACTCTTTCTATTAACTCATTGATCAATTCTTCAACCTGAACATTCACGAATATAGTTAATGGTATTAAACCTTTTTTAAGTTTGCGTTTTTTAACCTGTAGCAGGTGTTCCCGTAAAAATTCAAAAAAGATTTTTGAATAAAAATTAGGTCTCAGAGAAACTAAAGGAAAATGTTTCGTTCTCAATCACTGATGAACCCATAGAAAAAGATTATATTCCAGGGTTTACCTTTCTGCAATGAGTCTTGAAAAGGAGTATCTGGATATCACGTTCCTCACTGAAAATGGATTTGTGAGAAAGAAATGTAGAAAATGTGGAAAGCATTTCTGGACACTTGATGATGGAAGGGATGTCTGCAACGACCCACCCTGTGAAAGCTACAGTTTTATAGGTAACCCAGTTTTCAGAGAATCATTCGATCTTGACGAGATGAGAGAGTTCTATCTCAACTTCTTTGAAAAAAGGGGGCATGGACGAATTGAGCGATATCCTGTTGTTGCAAGGTGGAGAGATGACATCTATTTGACCATTGCAAGTATTGCTGACTTCCAGCCATTTGTAACATCCGGTGTAGCTCCTCCTCCTGCCAATCCGCTGACAATTTCACAGCCGTGTATCAGACTTGACGACTTAGACAGCGTTGGCAGAACAGGAAGGCATTTAACTCTCTTTGAAATGATGGCCCACCACGCATTCAATTATCCTGGAAAAGAAATCTACTGGAAAAGTGAGACAGTAGCTTACTGCACCGAACTCTTGGAAAAGCTTGGTGTGAAAAGAGAGGATATAATATACAAAGAGGAACCATGGGCCGGGGGTGGAAACGCAGGACCATGTCTTGAAGCTATTGTTGGTGGATTAGAACTTGCAACTCTGGTCTTCATGAACCTCGAAGTCCATCCACAGGGAGACATTGAGATAAANGGAGAGAGATACAGAAAAATGGATAACTACATAGTTGATACAGGGTACGGCCTCGAGAGGTTTGTATGGGCAAGCAAAGGTACGGCAACTGTCTATGATGCTATATTTCCCAAAGTGGTTGAGGTAGTGGCCAGTAATAGTAACCTTGCCTTCTCACTCAAGGACGACACTGTCGAACAAATTGTAGCTGAAAGTTCAAAGCTTGCAGGAATAATGGGTGAGCTGAGAGGGNAAAGATTGAGAAAAATGCGGGAAGAAGTTGCAAGAAAAACAGGAGTTACCGTGGAAGAGCTCGAGAAAATCATTGTCCCGCTTGAGAAAGTCTATGCACTGGCTGACCATACCCGTTGTATTCTTTTCATGCTCGGCGATGGGCTTGTTCCGTCAAACGCCGGTGCCGGTTATCTTGCGAGACTCATGATCAGGAGAAGTCTCAGGATATCTGAAGAACTCGAACTTTCTCTCGATCTATTCGATCTCGTTGAACTTCACAGAAAATATTTGAAATTCGAATTTGATGTTCCTCTCGAAACCATACAGGAGATGCTGGATGTAGAGAAAAGGAGATATTCGTCAACTATTTCAAGGGGNATAAGACTTGTAGAGAGAACAATTTCGAGAAAGAAAGAGCTGAGTAAGGATGACCTGATCGAGTTTTACGATTCTCATGGCATTCCCGCTGAATTTGTTGTGAAGATCGCGGAGGAGAAGGGAGTGAGAGTTGAGATACCATCCGATTTTTATGCAGAGCTTGCTGCAAGGCATTCAAGGGCAGAAAAGAGGAAAGAGGAAAGGATATCTCTTTCCAAAACGTATCCTTTGACTGAGAGACTTTATTACGATTCACCCAAACTTCTGAAATTCAATGCAAAGATTGTTGGTGTAGAGGGAGATTTTGTCATTCTGAATAGAACTGCTTTCTATCCAGAAAGCGGAGGACAGGACAGCGATTCAGGGTTCATTGTGCTCAATGGGAATAAATTCAGAGTTCTGGATGTCGTAGAGGTCAATGGAGTTATTCTTCACAGAGTAGAAGGTACAGAAACACTTCAGAAGTACGTGGGACATGATGTTGATGGAATTGTCGATGCTGGTAGAAGATTCAGACACATGAGACATCACACCGCTACACATGTTCTCCTTTATGCAATACAGAAAGTGCTTGGAAAGCATGTCTGGCAGGCAGGAGCAAGAAAGGAAGTGGATAAGGCAAGATTAGACGTCACACATTTCAAAAGGCCTACCAATGAGGAGATCAGGAAAATAGAGAAAACTGCCAATGTGGAGATTCTTGCCAACAAACCNGTTAAATGGTTCTGGTTGAACAGAGTCGAAGCAGAGAGAAAATACGGCTTCAGGCTCTATCAGGGAGGAGTACCTCCAGGAAAAGAGATTAGAATAGTTCAGGTTGGTGATGATGTCCAGGCCTGTGGTGGAACACACTGTAACTCCACAGGTGAGGTGGGACTGNTGAAGATACTGAAGGTGGAATCGATTCAGGATGGTGTAATAAGATTTGAATTTGCTGCTGGCGAAGCAGCTGTTGAGGCCGTTGAAGAGATGGAAGATCTCATCAGGAGATCAAGCGAAATACTTAGAGTTGAACCATCAATGCTTCCAAAAACTGTTGAAAGATTTTTTGAAGAATGGAAAGCTCAGAAAAAGGAAATAGAGAGACTAAAGGAAGAGATTGCAAAAATTAAGGCAGAAATTCTGTTTGAAAATGCAGAGGAGTTTAACTCAATAAGGGTTGTTGCAGATGTCGTGGATGCAGACATGCAAGAATTGCTGAAACTCGGTACAATACTTGCAGAAAAAGGTGCTATTGGATGTCTTATGTCAAAAAAAGGAGGGAAAGTTCTGGTTGTTACTTTTAGCGGAAAAGAGTACGATGCAAGGGAGCTAATCAAAGAGATTGGAAGAAATGCCAAAGGAAGTGGTGGAGGCAGAAAAGAACTTGCCCAAGGAGCAGTTCAGAAAATGCTGAGTAGAGAAGAGATGATGGATATTATTTTCCAGTACCTCTCTTCCCGTGAAACCGGTTATGAAGGGACCAATGAAGATTGAAGTCTTTGCTTTAAGGAATTTACCTCTGATAAAGCCAGGCGATGATCTGGCTGAAATGATCTCAGATAGGTTCAGTTTTGAGGATGGAGACATTCTTACTGTTTGTTCCACAGTTATCTCAAAGGCAGAAGGTAGATTAAAAAGGCTGGATGATTACAAAGTCACGAGTGAAGCAATAGAGATTGCCGACAAACTTGGTCTGGATTCGAGATTCGTTCAGGCTGTTCTTGAGGAGAGTGAAGAAGTTTTGATTAAACATCCATTCCTCCTCGTAAAGGCTAAGTTCGGCAATGTATGTGTTAATGCGGGGATAGACACTTCCAATGTTGAGAGTGGATTCATTCTTCTTCCACCTCAAAACCCCGATGAGAGTGCCAGAAAATTAAGAGAGAGATTGAAGGAGCTCTCTGGTAAAGATGTAGCAGTTATCATTACTGATACCAATGGAAGGTGTTTCAGGAGGGGTGTTACAGGTTTTGCCATAGGTGTGGCTGGTATTTCTCCCCTAAAAGACTGGGTGGGGATGAGAGACCTGTTTGGTAAGAAGCTTGAAGTAACAGTCGAATGCATAGCAGACGAAATTGCAGCCTTTGCCAATCTTATAATGGGTGAGGGTGGAGATGGAATACCGGCTGTTGTTTTCAGAGGGTTAAAGGTTTCTGGTAACGGAAGTATGAAAGATGTTTACAGAGCTGAAGAGGAAGATGTAATAAGAAGATGTCTGAAACGGTGCTTTTAATTGGAAACAACATCAGAAACGTTGCAGAGTCAGCAAGAAAAGCTGGNTATGACGTTTTAGCTGTAACGAAGTTTGTCGATGCNGATCTCAAAATTTACTGTAAAAAAATTTACAGGATAGAAGATTCCTGGGAGGAGGCAAGAGTTCGAAAGCTCGTTGAAGATGTATCCCAGACTTATAATGCACCGGTTATTCTGGGCTCAGGATACGAAACCCTTAATGTCGATGCAGATCTCCTCTGCAGTGATCCGAGAGTGTGCAGAAGAGTTGTAGATAAACTTAAGTTCTACCGCACTCTTGAAAGAGCAGGAATTCCACATCCAAGAGTCTTGAAGGACTCAGAAGATTCAGTTGGTGTCAGAACAATTAAAAAACCCAGAACAGGGGGTGGAGGTGAAGGAATCACCTTCTCCACCGAATCAGCTGTTAACGAGGGGTTCATTCTCCAAGAATACATCCCAGGAACGCCATGTTCGGTCTCTCTACTCGTTTCAGAAAAGAGAGTTACACCAGTAGCCTGCAACCTCGTACTTGTGGGTTGGAGGGAAATGAACGCAGATAATTTTCGTTACGCGGGGAATATTACACCACTTGAAGTAAGTGCAGAGGTGAGGCGAGAACTTGAGAACCTTGCAGTTGAAACTGTAGAACTCTTTGATTTAATTGGTTCTGTTGGTGTCGACTTCATTCTCGCTGAGAAGCCATATGTTCTGGAAATTAATCCAAGATTTCAGGGATCCCTCGACAGTATAGAGTGGAGCTGTGATCTGAATCTTTTCAGATTGCATGTCGTTGCCATCGAAGGCAGAGAACCGAAATTGAATCGTCCAGTTAGATACGCATCCAGAACCGTACTTTTCTCCAATCAAAAAATAACAATAAGAAAAAAAATGGCAGGAATACCATTTTTTGCTGACATACCTTCAGAAGGAGACACATACAATCCACGAGATCCACTTGTTTCCATTCTGGCAGCAGGAAAAAGTGTTGAGGAGGTTATACAAAAAACGTTAGAAAGAAAGGAATTTTTCTGGAAATTGATGTAACAGTATTTCAAAGAAGCGGGCTACAGNTCTGAAATTACNTCGGGTCTGTAATGCTTCTCGAGTTTTTCCAGAAAGTCATCAAAACTTATCTCTCTGAGAACANTCCAGTCAAATGGTTCTGCTTCTCTAACCTCAATGTAGAGAGCGTTTGAGGGGCATACAGCTATGCACGAACCAAATCCATCACACAGTCTCTCATCCTTCAATCTAACCTTACCATCTTTCAGCTCCAGAGCAGATGTCGGGCATGAGTTGACACATCTTCCGCAACCAATACACGCTTCTTGGTCAATGGCTATGATCATGCGTTTGATCTTCTTTTCCATGCAACCCACCCGAATGAGCTTTAATTTCAGCTTCAATCATACTTTCATCCACTTTCCCACCGTAGTCCTCGACTCTTCCACTAACTCTCACTATGTACTGGTTCAGATTTCTTTTTCCGCTGTTTCCAAAAGCTCTCTCAACCATCATGTGAATGGCATGGCAGCATGGTACCTCCATCGTGTAAACGTCTATCTCCTGAGCACCTGTAGATTCTGCTATCATCTTTATTTTCTCGTACATCCTTCTTGGATCTTCAAGCATGGGACACCCGATGATGATCGTCTCTTCCCCAAATTTGCTTGCAAGTTCCTTATGAACAACAACTGCACAATCCGCTGCTATGGTTAGCTTCCTGTTCTGCATGAACTCTGCTTTCGGATGCACGAGCAGTATTTTTACCGGCCACTGCATGAGTAGATCTTCTCTCAAAAGCAACATCTTTGTTTTCCCTAATATCTTCGGTTCTTTTCAAATGTGTTTGTGATATTGACAAGGATAAAATTTAGCTATCTCCAAGTCTTTTTTCCAGCCATAATCCGAGACTCAGTAAGGTGTTCTCAGTGAAGTAATCCCCTANTATCTGAAGACCTACAGGAAGCTTTTTGACAAAANCGATGGGGATACTCAATGCTGGTACACCTGCGAGGTTGATGGGTACTGTATTCACATCCATTTTGTACATTGTGAGCGGATCGGCGAGTTCACCGATTCTGAACGGAAGTGAGGGCATGGTCGGTGATACAAGGATATCGTAATCTTCAAACGCNCTCCTGAAATCTCGGATAACCAGCGTCCTAACTCTCAAAGCTTTCAGGTAGTACTTTCCGTAATATCCTGCCGAGAGAGCATAGCTACCAAGCATTATTCTTCTCTTTACCTCCTCACCAAATCCCTCGGCTCTAACTCTTGAAAAGTATTTTGTCCAAGAATCGAGTTTACCGAGCGAGTATCCGTATCTGACCCCATCGTATCGTGCCAGATTCGAAGAGGCTTCACTCATTGCTATGATGTAATAAGCAGCAAGTGCATATCTGAAGGATTTCATGCTTACTTCTCCAACCTCATGTTTCTCTGAAAGAACTTCCTTAATCTCCTCAAACCGGCTCATTACGTCATCGCTACCACTCATTTCCCGAATAACTCCTATTTTGAGTTTTCTCTCCTCAGGTCTGAAAACGAAATCTCTGCCCGCATTTGTAGAATCTCGTGGATCTCTACCGGCTATTACCTCCAGAAGCAGAGCTACATCCTCGACACAGGAAGCCATGGGACCTATCTGTTCGAGTGAGTTAGCGTAAGGTATCAGTCCATATCTCGATACGAGCCCATATGTTGGCTTTAACCCTACGATTCCGCAGAAACTCGCAGGACACCTTATACTACCCCCCGTATCACTACCCAGAGACATAACAGCCTCATCAGCAGCCACAGCAGCACCACTTCCCCCACTACTTCCGCCAGCTACTCTCTCAAGATCATACGGATTTCTCACAACCCCGTAGAATGAAGTTTCTGTCGTTGTACCCATTGCAAATTCGTCCATGTTCGTTTTTCCGATTATTACGGCACCTTCTTCTTTCAGTCTTTCAACAACGTGGGCATCGAATACCGGGATATAATTGGAAAGCATCCTTGATGCACAAGTGGTTTTAATCCCTCTGGTAGTTATGCAGTCCTTCACAGCTACCGGAACACCTGCAAGCTTACCTGTGAACTTTTTCTTATCAAATTCTTCAGCTTTTCTCAGTGCTTCATCTTTACAGACTGTTATGTATGCGTTAAGCTTGCTTTTTTCAATTCTGTCAAGCATCTCTGCCATTGCATCGTAGCAACCAGCTTCGCTGACCCTTTCTTTCCATTCCACAAGTTTCATTTTATCACCTGAGTTGTTCTTACTCAACAACCCTTGGCCCCTTGAAATAGCCCTCTTCTTTATGAGCAGCATTTCTTAAAGCTTCTTCGTGATTTAAACACTTCCCAGGCTCATCATCTCTAAAGACGTTTTTAAGTGGAAGAACCTGAAATGTGGGTTCAACATCCTCACCAACTTCATCGAGAATGTTGAAGTACTCCAGTATTTTCTCAAATTCGACTCTGAACTTCTCTGCCTCNTCCTCACTAAGTTCGACTTTGGCAAGACTGGCTGTATGGTACACGTCGTCAATTGAAACCATGGGGAGAGTTGTTGGTAGGTAATATAAAATATAAGATTTGAATCTGTTCCAGATGTCTGCCCGATATAGTCAACTACTTTTTGAGATAACTTTCAATTTTCTCGATAAGCTGCTTCTTCGTAAATGGTTTTTCAATTATCTCCAGAGCCCCAGCCTCGAGCATCTCCTTCCCTTTGTGAAGTGCAAATGCAGTGAGAGCAAGTATTTTAGCATTGGGGTCTTTTTTCAGTATTTCTTTTGTTGCCTCAATCCCACTTACATCTGGCATAATTATATCCATAAGCACAATATCTGGTTTGTAGTTGAAGTAGGCTTCAATCGCTTCTCTTCCATTTGTTGCAGTAATAACTTCATAGGTGTCTGAAAGCATAAGCTCCAGAACTTCCAGTACTGCTAAATCATCTTCCGCTACCAGCACTCTTCTCTTCATTTTAGGTTCCCTCAAAAACCATTCTTATTTTTTCACAGACTTCCCAAATATTTATAATTTTTCCCGACAGGTTTTGGGAAAAGCGATAACTGGAAAACTTATAATCGGGCAAAATTTCTTAAAAGAAGTTTAGGAGAGGTGATGTGATATGGAATCGGAGATCACAGTTGCAATAGTAGAAGAGGCGAGCAGGGAATGGAAGGAGTACTCAAAGTGTGATGTGGTCATAGTCGGAGCCGGACCATCAGGACTCACAGCAGGAAAATATCTTGCTGAGAGAGGTTACAAAACTCTGATTTTTGAAAGAAGACTGAGCTTTGGTGGAGGGATTGGCGGAGGTGGTATGCTATTCCACAAGATTGTAGTGGAAAAAGACGTGGCTAACATTCTCCAAGAATTCGGGATAACTTACACGGAGAGAGGAGATCTCCTTGTGTGTGATGCAGCAGAATTGATGGCAAAGCTTGCTACCGGGTGCATTGATGCCGGAGCAAAAATAATCCACGGTATTACTGTTGATGATGTTATATTCCGCGAGGATCCCCTTCGAATTACTGGAGTGTGCATTCAGTGGAGCGCAGTTGAGCTAAGCGGTTTGCACGTTGATCCAATTTTTGTGGAAAGCAGAGCGGTTATTGATGCTACCGGACACGATGCTGAAGTTATATCTGTGGCCACAAGAAAAGTTCCAATCGACTTGATCGTACCGGGAGAGAGATCTGCATATTCTGAGGTTGCTGAAAAGGAACTCATTGAAAAAACAGGAATGATTGTAAAAGGTCTTTATGCTACCGGAATGGCCGTAGCAGCAGTTCATAACCTCCCGAGAATGGGGCCAATATTTGGCGGAATGCTCGTAAGTGGTAAAAAGGTTGCAGAGATTGTGGCTCAGGACCTATCAAAAGATCGGTAAAAAATGACCAAAAAACTGCTGAAGTGTGCCTGTGGAAGAATAGCNGAGATACTGTGCAGAAGATGTAGCAGGATAGTCTGCAGGAAATGTTACCATTCACACGGTCTATGTAAAAGGTGTGCAGAAAAACTCAGAAAGGGCCTTGAAGACAGAAAGCATCATTTATAAAGGGGTTGATGTAAAATGAGCATGAAAGTTGTGTTCAGTTCGCACAGAGTTGAGAATATACCATTCCTTGAGAGAGAGATAGAAGGAGCNAGGGTAGTTGTTCTTGAAGAACCGGAAAATGATCTGTTTTTACGTGTGCTTAGAGGTGATATAACTCCCCAGAGATACGTGGAGCTTATAGACACACAGTTCCCCGTTTACACTGAAAAGCTGATNGAAATGCTCAGAAACGTTCTTCAAAGACATTCAGAGAAAAAAATACTTCAAATTGAGCCATATCTCAAAGAAGTNGAAAATCTCAGATATTTGAACAGAGGAGATGAAAAAGTAAGAGAAATGGAGAGAAAGGTTAATCTTGCCTACATAGACTACGCTGAATCCTTTCTGAAGGGAGATTTTGATGACATCGTTGAAAAAGTTATCACATTCGCTGAAGCAGATGCAGAAAGATTTCTTATGAGAGACAAAATGCGTGCTGAAGCACTGATTGAGGCANGGTTGGACCCACCTTCTATCATTGAGGCTGGGGTCATGCATACAAAACTGGCTGAGTTCCTCAATGCCGAATGCGTTTCAATCCCTGAACTGATTGCTTCACAGATTGGAGTGGAGTACATTGATACTCCTGGAAACGTTCTTACAAAATCCTTCATGTATGAGTTTGACTGTGATAAAGAACTCCTCGCAGCACAATCACTTGTTTATGTATCTATAGTTGAGAAGAAGGAGATGATACCGGACTCTGCAGACCCATTTCCACATTTCGTCCATGAGCAAAAAGTGATTAGGTTTGTGAAAAGGCTGAGTTACGGTAAATGCAGACAGATCTTCCATAGAATCTGGCACAGCAGGTAGGTTGCCGATTCAATCGAGCTCTGACACGGCTGCCCGGAGTTTTTCAACTGTTCCAAGGTACACAACCTCTTCACTCTCTATTGCGTAAATTTCAATTTTTCTGGCGTTCTGGAGAATTGGAGATAAAAATGTCTCCTGAAGGATGTTGCTCCCCTGCATGAGCGGTGAGAATGCTGGAAGGACTACTTTTGTCTCATCAACAACCAGATAACACGGAAATGAGTAAATAGCTCCTCTCACTCTCAAACGAATGGCAGGATGCTCGTGTCCCATAATCAGTCTATCAAAACCAACCTCTTTGTGCCCGTGAACCACGTAGAAGTCCCCAACGACATCATAATCTTTCAGTTCTATTCCATACTCTGCAAGAATGGCTGCAAGAAAATTATCATGGTTTCCTCTGACAATGGAGACATCGACATCCTTGAATGACGCCATAAANGTCCTAACATCTTCCCATTCGTAGGGAAGATTTCTGCTGAACTCGTGTTTCAGATCCCCTGCCACGATCAACTTTTTTATTTCGTACTTCTTAATGACTTTCTTAACGTTGGTCAGTATCTCTCTGATCTGGAGACGAGGAAGTGCAACACCTTTTGTCTGCATCACGTTTTCAAATCCAAGATGAAGATCAGCTATAACAGCTGTTTTATCAATTATCACAGCTTTTTCCGGTGTGAGCATTATGCTGTCCAGTGTAATCTTTCCTTTCTTCATTCAATTTAAAGTAATCGTAAATATTTTAAAACCCCTCCTCTGGTTGTAGAAGGTAAGAGTATAAAAGTGCTGGATAATTGTCCGAGAGGGTGCAGATGTCGAACATGCTCATCATCGGTCCACCCGGAAGCGGAAAATGCAAACTTCTTGAATCAGTAATTGGCAGTTTTGACAATGTTATCTGGGTTACAACTCTTTCAAGCGCCGAGTTTGTCAGGCGACGGGTTCATCACAACAATTTATGGGTTATAGATACATTTACCTGGAAGGAGCGGGAGAGTTTAACAGAGAAAGATATAGTGGTTAAAAATCCCCTGAACCTCAATGAAATAAGCCTCTCCATCACAAAGGTAATCGAGGGGCTGGAAGGGACTTATTTTCTTGTAGTTAACTCAATTTCTGGTTTGCTGGTCTACCACAACTATCAGAGACTCATACATTTCCTGAGGTCTTTACTTGTGAAAATTGAGGATGACAAGGCAAGTGGAGCATTCACCCTGATAAAAGATGCTCATGAAAGGAACATAGAGATCTCCATCTCCATGTTTTTCCCCAATATTGTGATGATGGAGAGGAACAACCTCCATTTTGTAAAAACTGTCATCAACGTCGATAACTATACCCTTGACTTTAGAAGTGAAAAAGCACGAGAGCTAATTACCGAGATTTTGAGATCCGAGTAGAGAAATATCAGTAAAGATTTTAACGCTGCAAAATATAGCGTGATTATGCAAAAAGTCTACTTCTGTGACTCCCGCGCAGTGGTTTCTGATCCCGCGAGATGGTACCAGCCACAGCTGAGTCTCGTGAACAAGCTTAAAAGGTTGATAGATGAGAGTGGAGTTCTCGATATTATTTCTGGTGGTGATCTGGTAGCTATCAAGACTCACTTTGGTGAGAGAGGTACGACAAAGACTCTGAGAAGCACATTTATTCGAGCAGTTGTTGAGAAGGTCAAGGAAGCTGGAGGTAAACCATTTGTAACTGAAACCACAGGACTTGGTCTTACAAGATTGCGAAGTACTGCAGTGGGTAGATTGCTGATAGCTGAGGAAAATGGATACACTCAGCAAACTCTCTCCGCCCCCATAATAATTGCAGATGGATTGAATGGATACGATGATGTTGTTGTTGAAATAGAGGGGAAGTACCTTGGAAGAGTACACGTGGCAAAGGCTATTGCTGAGGCAGATGCAGTAATCTGCTGCACACACTTTAAACTTCACATGCAAGCTGGAATTGGCGGCAGTCTGAAAAATGTGGGAGTTGGATGCGTTGCAAAGCAGTCAAAATTCGATATTCACATTGCTCGATATCCAAAAATAATGAATAACTGTACCAGATGCGGGAAGTGTGTTGATATCTGCCCATCAAATGCAATTCAAAACTTCCAGATAATTGAAGAGAAGTGTATAAAATGCACAGGTTGTTACGAGGTATGCGATGAAAATGCTGTGGAAATACGATGGCTGGTGGGACCCGAAGTTAGCTACAGGGTGGTCGAGTGTGCAGCTGGTGTTCTCANTCTCAACAGCAATTTCTCATACCTCAATTTCCTGATAGATATCACCCCTCACTGTGACTGTCATCCCTACAGCGATATCCCGGTGGTACCCGATCTCGGTATTTTTGCATCAAAGGATATCGTGGCTATTGATAGGGCCTCTCTTGATATGTACACCGAGGCAGATGTCATAAAAGAGTCAATTCTGGCGAAACACAGATTCTGGGAGTGGACAGACTCAGTAGGAATGCTGGAATATGCCGAGAAGCTTGGATTGGGCAGCTCAGATTATGAAATAGTGAAAATCGAGTAGGACGGAAACACGTTTTACTTTACGCTCATGTTAATCGCAACCTCTGCAATGTCAGCAGAGTATCCACCAACTCTAAGAAGACTATCAATGATCGTTTTGAGATTCATTAAAGCCACAACATCAAGCTCAAGTATCTTTTCGTAGTATTTTTGAATGCTGTTTTCGAATTCCTCATATTCCTCAAGCACGGCCTCTGCAATCTCTCTGTCCCTTTTGAAGAACGCCACCATTGCAGGTCTGAAAATTTCCTCTACCTTNCTCACNACATCGCATAACTCTGGGAAGGGCTCTGAGAGATTAACAATAGCATCTGCCATTTGACTGAGATGGTCAGATATCCTCTCTAAAGCNCTCACCACACTGCGGTAGTTCATTGCATCTATAACTTTCAACCCAGTCTCAGATTTTCCCTCCACCCCTGAATTGAGGAGTCTCAAGACAAGGAAGTGTATCTTGTCTACTTCGCTTTCTCTCACCATTATCGAGCTGCACAAACTTTTGTCGA
Source organism: Archaeoglobus sp. JdFR-41 (assembly GCA_002010285.1). Classification (GTDB taxonomy): domain Archaea; phylum Halobacteriota; class Archaeoglobi; order Archaeoglobales; family Archaeoglobaceae; genus JdFR-41. Next base: position 60,375 of record MTNC01000040.1, read on the forward strand.
GGTTCTTGACGGCAGTACAGAAGTCTGTGAGCATACTGATAGACATCCTGTAGAGTTTTTCCATAATGCTATCTATATCGAATCTTTTTGAATCAAGGAAAATCTCAACAAGAATTTCACTGCCAGTGTCTTCCATTATTTCCGATCCAATCAGCATGTCTGCTGCAAGGGCTACAGCCCTTCGCTGCTCATCTGTGTAGACCTTCACACGTATGGAATCGTAGTTTGCAAGGTAGTAAGATATTATCAGCCTCATTAGCTGATAAAAACCGGCCTCAGGTTCGTCTATGGTTGTCTCTCTTCTTGCAGATTCCCCTTTTGGTTTTATACATATACATCCCTCTCTGTACTCAAGAAAAACCGTGTCCCCATCTTGAATTCCACTCTCAACGATCCACTTTTTAGGTAGTGTGAGTATATAGCTGCTTCTTCCACTCCGATATATTTTCCGCACTTCCATCACATTTTGGNATAGATCGATATATTGAAAAACTTTTGGACAGAAAATATATACAATACTTACTCACTGTAATGATATACATTTTATTTAAGCAAAATCTATTTACTCAACATTAATTTCACATACATGAAGTGGATCATAGTTTCAATTGTCCTAACTTTTATAGCACTACTTANNGGTTGCGTTCAAAATTCAGTNCCANCCGAGGAATCGTCTATAGAAAGAGTTACTCTAANTGGAAGTGGAGCAACTTTTCCTCAGCCACAGCTCGAAAAATGGATTGAGGAATACATGAAGGTAAATCCCAATGTCGTGATCGAGTATACTGGCAAGGGGA
>MTNC01000038.1 GCA_002010285.1 Archaeoglobus sp. JdFR-41
CCATCGGAAGCTACTGAGGGTTCAACAATCAAGATTTATCTGAATCTGAACTGTACCATAAACTTTACTGGGTATGCTGGGATAGGAGCTAAGATTCCGAANGATTGGGTCGTTGTAGGTGTTGATGTCTCCGGNGATCTAATCGGTGGACCCTTAACTGAAAATGCAACACTTGAAGCGTGGCTTGAGGCTCGATGGCCATCAGGTGCTGATTATTACTGGTGGGGAGCATTTGGACCGAATACTACTCATTTTACNAATCAAACTTCTACTNTAACATTAACAGTTAGAGTTGGTGAATCTGGTGATTATTACCTTGACTATGTAGCAGTCTACAATGCCTTTGTAGGAGGAGGGTTAGGATGGCTCATGTCTAACGGTACCTACTCAGCAGGACATCATATCAAGGTTGTTGGTAAGACAGAACCTCCCGTTCTCCGCTACTACATAACTCCGCAGCAAGCCAGACCGGGAGAGCAGGTGGTATTCGATGCATCAGACAGTTACGATCCAGATGGAAACATAATATATATTGAGTGGATATTTCCAGATGAAGTTATACCGAACTCAATTGCATTTAAAACATTCTCTGAACCTGGGCTGTATCATGTAATTCTCAGAGCTGTTGACGATAGTGGTATGGAATCAAGTGAGAGCTTTGATTATGAAGTAGTTGGAATACCACCGGTAGCCAATTTCACCTATGAGCCTTACTCCCCAATTGTAAACCAGGTTGTGACCTTCAACGCTTCGCCAAGCTATGATCCAGATGGTACAATTGTTAGCTATGTGTGGAATTTCGGTGATGGATCTACTGGTGATGGAGTGGTTGTGAGCCACACATATGCTTCTGAAGGAACGTACACTGTTACACTTACAGTAACTGACGACGATGGATTAACAAATACGACGTCAATGGAGATTCAGGTTTCATCTTCCAGCAGTTCAACGAGTGAGTATACGTTCAGCGACCTCATCACTGTTCTGAACTTGGTGTTGAGCAAGGAGTACGATGTACAGTATGATTTGGATGGGGATGGCAGCATAAATTTCGGAGATTTGGTAGCGGTTCTCAATCTAATTATCTCTTAAATATTATTTTTTATTTTAAAANTTTAATTTTGGTTCTGAATCAAAAGGTAGCATCTGATTGTGCAGTTTATTATGCAACTCCAAGTAGTTGAATTGCAAGTAAGGCGAGTGCAAGTAAACTCAGCAGAATTACATCTTTNGGTTCAAACACAGGTAATGTCATATTGATNAATCTCTGNCAGAGTATATAAATCTTTTCCTTATACATAAGTCAAAATATTACAATTATAATCATAATGAGTTTGAGTGAAAAACTGAAAAATAAAAACCAAAAGGTTAATATAGGCTTTGCTGACCAGAAAACGAAGTCTAATCGACCATCTGATAAATTAAGACATTTAAGAAAGCTTACAGGAGGAAGAAATATGATATCGAGGCGAAAACTCCTGATAATTGCTGGAGCAGCCACTGCGTCGGCCATGCTACCTGTTCAGATTTCAGCAGTTTCGCAGGGTCAAGAGAACCTTTCTGAAGCTGCTTCAAGTACAAGAAGATGGGCTATGGTTGTTGACGTTCAGAAGTGCACGGAATGCATGAAGGAGTTCATACGAAAGACCGGAAATCCTGAAGTTAAACCGCCATGTGTGGTTGCATGTGATAAGGAGAACAATGTTCCCGAATTTGAGAACAAAAAAATAGATCCTCAGTGGATGAGAATTGCCAGACTTAAACTTGATAAGGAAAGCGTGGAACCAGAGGAGATGTACATTCCTCTTCTCTGCAATCATTGCGAACATCCTCCCTGTGTCCAGGTATGTCTGACAAAGGCGAGTTTCAAACGCCCTGATGGAATTGTTGAGATAGACATGCATCGCTGCATAGGCTGCAGGTACTGCATGATAGCTTGTCCGTATGGAGCGAGGAGCTTCAACTATCTCGATCCCAGAGAGGGCCTTAAAGAAGTAAATCCAAAAGTTCAAATGAGAACTGAGGGGGTTGTTGAAAAGTGCACATTTTGTGTGCACAGGGTTGATGAAGCTGTGGCGAAGGGGATTGAACCAGAACCAGCCTGTGTTGAGGCTTGCAGACTGTTTGGTAAGAACGCTCTGGTTTTTGGAAATATAAAAGACCCCAACAGCGAGATTTCAAAGATTCTCAGAAAAACGATGCCGGTGCAGTTAAGACCGGAATTTGGCACTGATCCTCATGTGTTTTACATAAAACTGGGGGGTGAGTAGGTTGCAGATCGAATTTAAGAAGATAGAAGGGGATTCGTTGCAGTATTTCTTCCTGGCAGGCATTCTTGCGATTATAACTGCAGCAGGATTCTATGCTTATGTTCTCGATCACACCGTTGGTGGATTGAGTGACCTCAGCAATCGGGTTCCCTGGGGAATTGTGAACGCTGGAATCCCATACTTCATAGGTCTGAGTGCTGGATCTTTAATTGTGTCTGCTCTTGCAGGTGTTTTCAACATCAAGAAGTATAAGGTTTTCAGCAGAATGGCAGCCTATCTTGCTGCGGCCTGGATTGTAGCGGCAATTCTCAGCATCGCTCTTGACATTGGGAAACTTTACCACTTTATGAACGCTGTGAGATACTTCAATCCCACCTCTATATTCTCGTGGAATGCTTTTCTTTACTCGAGTTACTTTGTAATCTGTGCAACATACCTGATTGTCCAGTTTGAAGAAATGGAAAGAGCAACTCGTTTCATGGCTGGTCTGGCAGTTTTCTGGGCTGTTCTCGTTCACAGCGGTACTGGAGCCATCTACAGCTTTATGTATGCAAGGGAACTGTATCACTCAGCCCTTACACCCCCAATGTTCATTGTGTGTGCGATAACATCAGGACTTGGCCTTCTTCTTGCAACTCTGTACTTTACTTTCAGGTTCACAAAACGTGAACTTGACCCAGGNCTCGTAAGAGAGCTGTCTCTGATCTTTGTAGGTCTCTCGCTCATTCTTGCCTACATGCTTGCGGTTGAAGGACTTGAAAAGGGCTACATCCCGGCGTTGCACGAGGCGGTTCAGTTTGTNTATCTCAATCCCTCAGAATCCCTNTTCTGGAGCTTCTGGCTACTGGTTATTCTGGGAATTGCAGTACCAGTTTTAATAATTCTGTATCCAAAAACCGGTTATGACCTCCGCTGGATAAGTTTTGCAGGAATTCTGCATGCAGCCCTCGTCTTTGCAGAGAGATTCTATCTCATCGTCCCTGGTCAGGTTTATCCTGCCGAATATCTTGCAGGATACAAACTTGAATCTCTTCACACCCTTGAAGGACAGATAGTGACCTACACTCCAACAATAGTTGAGTGGGCGCAGGTAATTGGACTCTTTGCCATGGTGCTTTTGATATATGTAATTGGTGTAAAACTGTTTGCAATAGTCCCAGAAAAAGCCATAGATATAGAGAAAGCTAGTGAGGAGGTGGTGGAGTGATGAATTCAGCTCTGGCTCTGGTTATTGGTGTCATCGTTCCATATATTGCTGTGGCAATCTTTGTTGTCGGTGTGATATATCGCTTCATAAACTGGGCAAACAGTGCCGTGCCATTAAAGGTTCCCACAACATGTGGGCAAGCATACTCACTCCCATTTATAAAAAGAAATATATATGACAGGTTTGATTCCCCTTACACAAAGTGGGAGACTNCAGTTAGGATGTTACTTGAAATATTCTTTTTCAGAAGTTTGCTCAGAAACACACGCTACTATCTCGATAGACAGGCACAGAAGGATGCAAGATGGCTCTGGTTGTTCGGAATAATGTTCCACTATACACTACTCATGGTTCTTATCAGGCATACGAGATTCTTTCTGCAACCGGTTCCAGATATCGTTGAGCTGGCATCAAATCTTGAAGCGTTTAAAGGTGTATTCATACCTTCTGTGTATATTTCAGGTGTTGCCATAGTTGCGGCACTTGCAGCCCTCTGGTTCAGAAGAATATTCCTTTCCCGAGAGAGAACTCTCTCACTGCCATCAGATCACTTCGCTCTGATACTGCTTCTCTCGATTACCATCAGTGGTAATTTAATGAGATACTTTATAAAAGTAGATCTTGAAAAAGTCAAGATTTTGATAATGGATCTGATGTCGTTCAGAATTGATTCAGCGGTCCAGGTTGCATCTACANTCGAGCCTATGTTTTACGTCCATTTCCTGCTGGCTTCACTCCTGCTTGCTTACTTCCCATTCAGTAAACTCATGCATGCAGGTGGTATTCTCTTCTCTCCAACGAGAAATATGCCAAATAACAATCGNGCTGAAACGCANGTGAATCCTTGGAATCCNCCATACAAGGGAATCACNTGGGAAGAGTACTATGAAGCTTACAGAGACCAGCTTGACGAGATTGCTGAGGANGGTTATAAGGTTAAACCTGAAGTGTGAGGTGATGGGGTATGGAAGAGTTGCATTCAGACAGACTGAGAATCGAGCAAAGATTTCCGAGCTGGAGAGAACTTTTAGAACCTGTCACAGAAAAAGACTTCAAGCCGGGTTACTATCACTATTCAGCTCTGGTGAAGGATGTGGAGTCTCTTGAGCTTCCATTTCCAAGAGAGTGGAACCCGGTTGATAAAGACTGGAAACTTCCGGAGAACTGGAGAGAGATATTTCTTTCAAAGTTTAAAGAAGCTCTGGAGANGTACAGATCATTCAAACTCTTCATGGACATCTGTGTGAGATGNGGTGCCTGTGCAGATAAGTGTCACTACTACATAGGCACTGGAGATCCGAAAAACATGCCTGTAGCGAGGGCGGAGCTGATAAGATCCGTTTATCGACGTTACTTTACTCCAGGTGGCAAGTTTTTTGGAAAATGGGCAGGAGCGAGAGACCTAAGTGAGGATGTAATCAAGGAGCTCTACTACTATGCTTATCAGTGCTCGTTATGCAGACGATGTTCAGCATTTTGCCCTTACGGTATTGATACTGCAGAGATAACCTGGATTTTAAGAAGTCTTTTAGCGGAAATTGGAGTGATTCATAGGTTTTCACTTATATCCATAGCTTCCTCTGCAAGAACAGGTAATCACCTTGGATTACTCCCTGGCGGCATTGCGGGAGCACTTCAGAGTGTTGCGGAGGATGTTTATGAGGTCACAGGGATAGAAATAGAAGTCCCGATAAATAAGAAGGGGGCAGATATTCTCTTTGTGGCACCTTCTGCGGATTTCTTTGCAACGCCTCACTGGTATGTGTGTATGGGATACCTGATGCTCTTCCATGAAATAGGACTTGACTACACGTGGTCGACCTATGCAAGTGAGGGGGGTAATTTTGGTACCTTCATAAGCTACGAACTTGCAAAGAAGCTTAATGCCAAAATTTACCAAGAAGCGGAAAGGCTTGGTGTAAAGTGGATCATAGGAGGAGAATGTGGACACATGTGGAGAGACAAGCATCAGTATATGGCAACTATGAATCCTCCACCCAAGACACTCGAAGACCCGATAAACCCCATAACTGGTACTTATTTTGAGAACGCAGCGGAGACAAAGATGGTACACATAGCAGAATTTGTTGCTGANCTAATTGCCCACAGGAAAATAAAGCTGGATCCGAGTAGAAACGATCACTGGAAGGTAACGTTTCATGACTCATGCAACACTGCGAGAGGTATGGGGCTGTTTGAAGAACCGAGATACGTAATCAGGAATGTGTGCAATTATTTCTACGAAATGCCGGAGCACACAATACGAGAGAAAACCTACTGTTGCGGAAGTGGCGGTGGTCTTCTGGCTGAGGAAGTCATGGATCTCAGAATGAGGGGAGGTATGCCCAGAGCGATGGCAGTTAGACATGTCTACAAAAAGTACGGTGTCAACTTNCTATGTACGATATGTGCTATAGACAAGGCTGCATTTCCACACCTTCTGGAATACTGGAAGATTCCGGTGGAAGTTGGAGGTATGATGGAGCTTGTAGGGAATGCGCTTATAATGAAAGACGAAGAAAAAGANAGGACANTGGATCTGAGACTTAATCCGTTACCCGGCAGAGAGGAGGTGAGTGAGTAATGTACAGTAAGAAGTACGTAATCCCNCTAATTCTCATATTTCTCGGCATAGTTTTCTCACCAGTTCTCTACAATGCTTGGGCAAACAGCTTTGGATACGTGCCAAAGCTTCAAAAACCGAGTGGTGAGTGTGTGGAGGATGCAAAGTGGATGGCTGCGAACCACATGCTTTTACTCCAGGAGTGGAGGACACAGGCCATCAGACACGGTGCAGAGGGTGGTAGAATTTATCACAGCTTCACAACNGGTAAGGAGTTCCATGCATCCACAAACACCTGCTGGAGCTGCCATACTGACAAGGAGAAATTCTGTGATCAGTGTCACGATTACATTGGAATAAAGCCAGAGTGCTGGGACTGCCACTATACTCCATCTATTGAAAAACCAAAATTCGGAGGAGTTCAGAATCTNGATCAACTGGTTCCTTATTTTAAAAAATAGTNTAAAAATTTTTAAAGATAATCAATCTCAACTTTCTGCCTTTTATCTCTTAATCTACCATTGTGTGTCCAGTTTTGTGACTCTTTTACCCTTCTTGTTTCTTTACTCACTTCAATCACTCTATTTCTTGATGGGATTATCTCGTAATCCAGTGAACCAACAAAGTCTTTGTCCTTAATTCCGGTCATGATTGAAACAACTCGGACGAATCCCTCAAATTCTTTATCTATTCTGGCCCCCCAGATCACGTTTGCATAGTCATCAATTTCGAAAGTGAGGTTCCTTATTATCTCTTCTGCCTCCTTCAGAGTCAAATCATGTCCTCCTGAAATGTGAACAAGGGCACCGGTAGCCCCACGGTAGTCCACATCCAGGAGAGGATGAGAGAGACAATCTCTAACCACAGCATTTGCCTTATCCTGGGCTTTAGCTTCTCCAACAAGCATTACTGCCACTCCACCATGACCCATAATAGCTTTAACATCCGCAAAGTCGATGTTAACCAGAGACGGTTTTATTATTGTGTCAGTCAGNCCCTTAATCGTTTCGGCAATGAGCTGATCCATCACACTAAATGCAGCTTCAATTGGAAGGTTGGGATAGTACTCAAGCAACTTGTTGTTATCCAGAACAACTACGGTGTCACACACATCCTTCAGCTCTTCAAGTCCAGACAGCGCTTTTTGAATTCTTGCTCTCTCAACTTTGAAAGGCATTTGTGCAAATCCGATGACAATAGCCCCCTGCTTCTTTGCGACATCGGCCACAACAGGGGCAGCTCCCGTTCCTGTGCCTCCACCAAGTCCAGCACAAACAAATACCATGTCTGAATCGCTGAGAAGGTCTTCGAGAACATTTCTGGCAAGTTCAGCAGCCTTTCGACCTATGTCTGGGTAACCTCCTGCACCAAGGCCTTTTGTAATACTTCTACCTATCAGAACTCTCTTATTAGCTTTTGTCATCAGCAAATGCTGTTTGTCGGTATTCACGGCTATTGTTATTGCGCTATCCACATTCATATTTGATAGTCTGTGGATGGTGTTGTTTCCAGCTCCCCCACAACCAATAACAACTATTTTTGGCGTTTCAAATTCTCCGTCATTTCCTCCTCTGTTTAACCTCTCCTGTTCCAAAAACATTTGGGCTTTACTAACAATACTTTTCATACCACAACCAACCTCCTACCGGTACTCACTCAATTTGATCATACTCTCGATTTCCTCCTTATAGTCTTCCAGAAGTCTCTTGACGGCAGCCCTGATTGCCTCACTAACAGACGTGAANTCCCCGTTTTCAACAAGGAGTTCGAGCATCTCGTAGTGTTTTTCCGTTAGACGTATGCTTATCTTTCTTGTCTGGGGCATGCCGCGACCTCCACAGGAAATGACACCTGTTTCCACTTGCACAGATGGGGGTGTGGTGACCTCCATCTGTGCGTATACTGTCGCACTNTCGCCATCTATTGTCCGACATTATATTATTTAAGAGTTTCGGTTTTTTTGATAATAAATGAGGAAGATTTCTCTCAACTGGCTGCATTAATCTTATTAATCTTTTTGGATTGAGCACTTCATGTTTGCAGCATATGCTCCTGCTCTGGTTGATTACATCCACATGATAGAAACTTTTCCAGAAAGAGGGGGTCACGCTATTGTAAAATCGACGATAAAAATGCCAGGAGGAGCAGGTGCGAATGTAGCCCACAATCTTGCGATTGTTGGAATAAACGCGGAATTATTCACAACTCTTGGGAGAGACGAAGATGCTGAGTTTTTTATTAAAAACACTTGTGCAAAAGTAAGAGCAGAAATAACAGATGAGAAAACGGGGAAGGTTGATGTTTTTGTTGATAGAGAAGGTGAAAGGACATTTTTTGTGTACCCGAATGCAGCAGCAAAGCCATTTATCGAAGTTGAAAGAAGACACTACATATATCTCGATCCATTCCCGAGTGAGTTCAGTTTCGAATTGCAAATGAAGGTGGCGAGAGAGTACAGAGATGAAGTTGTAATTTTGAATCCAGGATTTCCATATGTATCACTTGGTTTTGAGAGGTTGAAAAATTTAATAGAATTAACAAAAATTTTGTTCCTGTCGGAAGCAGAGTACAGACTCCTAGGCGTTGATGTCCGCAGCCTTCTAAATCTGACTGAGTGTGTTGTCATAACGAGAGGGGCGAAAGGTAGTAGTTGCTACACACGTATGGGTGAGTGGCACGAGGAGGGAATTAAAGCGAGGGTTATAGACACGACAGGAGCGGGAGATGCATTTGCTGCTGGTTTTATCTTTGGAATTATAAACGGATACTCACCGGACGTGTGCTTAAAACTTGGAAATTTTTGTGGTGCGTACAATGTTGAAAGAATTGGAGCAAGAAACTTTCCATCAAGTGAGGAAATAGATGATTTTCTCGCAAGAGTTTTAAGGTGAGTCTCCATAATATTAATGATGGATGTAAGATTAATGGCGGAAAAACTTGGATTTAGAAGGGTGTATAAGGAGGACTGCGAATTGTGCATAATTGGGTATACTGGAAAAAAGTGCCCATATCTGAGAAAAATTGGTAAGGAGTTTTATTGTGTAAGAGATGCTGCAAAGAAAGATGCAAGACTGAGATTTTAATGAACCATATCTTTACAGACTCCGGAAATCTTTATCCAAAAACTTATATTTGAGATGGGGACGTTAAAGGCAGGAAAAATTTGAGAGTGGGGAGTGAACGTATGAAAGATTGGCGACGCTGGAGACATATTACAAAGCTTGATCCTGATAGAACAAACGACGACAGGATAATCAGGGCAGTTTGTGAAAGTGGGACGGATGCGGTGATGATTTCGGGAACTCAGAATGTAACATACGAGAAATCCAGAGAACTTTTTGTCAGAGTTAGAGACTGTGGTCTGCCGGTGGTTGTAGAACCATCGGATCCATCCAATGTGGTTTATGAGGCAGACTACCTCTTTGTTCCGCTTGTTTTGAATTCGACAATGGGGGAGTGGATTACCGGTAAACATGCTGAGTGGATTGAAATGAACTACGACAAGTTGGAAAGTTTTTTGAAAGCTCTTGATTCAGTTATTTTTGAGGGATATATCGTTCTGAATCCAGATTCTGCTGTGGCGAGAGTTACTGGAGCCATGTGTGATATTGACGGGAAAAAAGCTGCGAGTTTTGCTGTTGTTGGAGAGAAGATACTTGGGTTGCCGATAATCTATATTGAATACAGTGGAAAATACGGAAATCCTGAGGTGGTGAAGGAAATTAAAAGCGTTCTCAGTAATTCGAGACTGTTTTATGGAGGTGGAATAGATTCCCGGGAAAAGGCGTTTGAGATGCTTAATTTTGCTGATACAATAGTAGTTGGAAATGTCATATATGAAAGGGGTATTGATGTTTATTTGAGTACGATTCCCTGAGTGTAAGGAGATATTATGTCCTCTTTTGGATCAATCTGGCAGTTGCTCAGACTTGAACACGGTCTCATGTATGGTGTTGGTGTACTTATAGGCATATTCGTGGCAGATCCCGGGTTCAGCAATTTTAATGATATTGTTTTTGGTTTTTTAACTGCTGTGTTTCTTCAGGCTTCAGCTTTTGCTCTCAACGATTACCTCGATTACGAAGTTGATGTGGCAAACAAAAGGTATGACAGACCCCTTGTGAGGGGAGACCTATCAAGAAAAACTGCTCTTAACCTTGCAATTCTTCTTCTTCCACCTGGTCTTGTGGCGGCGTTTTTAATTTCACCCATTGCTCTTGTTTTTGCAATCGGTATAACGGTTCTTGGGTACCTTTACGATATAAAGCTGAAAGAATNGGGCGTTTCCGGGAACCTTTACATAGCCCTTACGATGGCAGCTCCTTTTCTGTTTGGGAGTGTCGTTGCCACAGGTACAATCGTTGCATCATCTGCCTTGCTTTCATCGATGGCTTTTCTCTCAGGTCTTGGAAGGGAGATAATGAAGGGTATAGAGGATGTTGAAGGTGACGAACTTCGAAATGTGAGAAGTATCGCCAGGGTTAAAGGTGAAAGAACCGCTGCAGTCGTCGCTGCTCTTTTCTTCATAATTGCTGTGGCGATTTCTCCTGTGCCACTTTTTTATCTTGACCATTACCTGATGGATCCAAAGTATGCTGTCCCTGTGGCTGTTACTGATGTTCTCCTTCTGAATGTCTCTCTGAAGCTTCTTACGGATTATCGGAGAGATGCAATAAAGAAATACAGGAAGGAAACGCTTGTTGCAATGATGTTCGGACTTGCAGGATTTCTTGCCGGTATATACTGATTCTATTCAGAAGTCAGGATGAAGAACGGGAAAGTTATTTAAGTTGGTCAATTTTCTGTGATTCCATGAAACTGGTTACCTGTGGACTTCCCTATGCGAATGGAAAGGCTCACATAGGTCACCTCAGAACGTATATACCTGCAGACGTTTATGTTCGTTATCTGAGGATGATGGGTGAAGATGTTGTTTTTGTCTGCGGAAGCGATTCCCACGGCACTCCAATCGTTGTAAATGCGGAAGAGGCCGGTCTGGAACCCAAACAACTTGTGGATATTTACCATGAGCATTTTCAGGAAGTTTTCAAAGCTTTGAGTATAAAATTTGATTACTACGGGAGAACGGATTCTGATTACCACCACATCCGAACACGGGAGATAGTGCAGAGATTGATAGAGAAAGGGTATGTTTATCCCAAAGAAATTGAACTTGCATACTGTCCACAGTGTCAGAGATTTCTTCCTGATAGATATGTAGAGGGTTTGTGTCCATACTGTGGTGCGGTTGCGAGAGGTGACGAATGCGATCAGGGTTGTGGTAGACATTTGGAGCCTGGTGAAATTCTTGAACCTAAATGTAAGATATGCGGGTCGAAGGCTGTTTACAGGAAGCAGAAACATTACTTTTTCAAGCTTACCGAGTTTCAGGAGTTTCTAAGAAATTTCCTTTCGAAACTTAGAGGAACTGAAAATGCCTTGAACTATGCAAGAGAATGGGCAAAGAATCTCAGGGACTGGTGTATTACGAGAAATCTTGAGTGGGGTGTGAGATTTCCTGGAGAAGAAGATCTTGTTGTGTATGTGTGGGTGGATGCACCAATAGGATACATAAGTTTCACTGAAAAGGCATGTGAGGTTAAAGGGTGTGACTGGAGGGAAATATGGCAGAAAGGCGAAGCAGAAATTATTCACTTTATAGGTCTTGACATCGTTTATCACCACTGCATTTTCTGGCCAGCAATGTTGAAAGGTGCAGACTANTCCCTTCCGGATGCAGTCGTGGCAAGTGGCATGGTAAAGGTTGAGGGTAAAACGTTCTCCAAAAGCAGGGGTTATGTTGTCTGGGTTGAAGATGACTATCTCAAATCAGGTTTGAACGTTGACTATCTCCGGTATTATCTGGTAAATTACACAAGCCATCAAAAGGACCTAAACTTCTCCTGGGAAATCTTTAGAGATAAGGTAAATAACGAGCTAATAGCCACTCTTGGAAATTTCATGTACAGGGTTCTCCTTTTTGCCTGGAAGAATTTTGGAGAGATGGACGTCTCTCAGGATGAAATAGACAGTAAGATACTTGAGAGGATAAAAGAGACAGAGAGGAGGATTGTAGACGCTATAAATGAGTGGGAGTTCAAAATGGCAAGCGATGCCTTTATGGATCTTGCAACNTTCGGAAATGCCTACTTCCAGAGTGCAAAACCTTGGGATCTGATAAAGGAGGATAGAACTCGTGCCAAAAGAGTTGTGGCAAGTTGTCTTCAACTTGTTAAGGCTCTGATAATTTTTGCGTATCCCGTAATGCCCGATTCGATGAAAAAAATGGGCGACATAATAGGAATTGATGTTGAACGCTGTAAATTNGAAGATGCNCTGATTGTTGATGGTTTCAGATTGAAAAAACCGGTGGTTCCATTCCAAAAGATTGAAGATGAGAAAATTTTCGAGTTGCAGAAAATCATGGAGGCCAGATTTACAGGAGGGGAAAAGTTAGAAGGAGGTGAAGAGAGAATGTCGGAGGAAAAACCAGATGAGGTTACAATTGACGAATTTAAGCGACTTGATATAAGAATTGGCAAGATAGTGGAAGCAGAAAGAATAGAGGGTAGCAAGAAACTGTTAAAGTTAGTCGTTGATGTGGGAGGGGAGAAAAGGCAGATTGTAGCAGGAATAGCGGAAACTNATGATCCAGACAATCTTGTGGGTAGAAATGTTGTCGTACTTCTGAATCTTAAACCAGCGAAGTTAATGGGTGTGGAAAGCAGGGGAATGGTTCTTGCTGCTGTTGAAGATGGAAAAGCAGTACTGCTCGAACCTGAGAAGGATGTGAAACCTGGAGCGAGAGTCATGTAAAAATTATTCAGGGAGGCTCAGAGCCTCCGTGGGGCAGACCTTAACGCATGCTCCACAGTGAATACACTTCTCCGCTTCTACTATCACCTTTTTCTCTCCATTGAATGTGAATACTTCAGTTGGACATATGCTTATACAGGCTCCGCAGTGAACACATCTCTCCTCATCCTTTGTAATAGCTCCAACAAGTTCCGCAACTTCAACTCCAAGTTCTTCGATTATCTTTTCAACTTCCTGTACTTTGTCGTCTTCAACTTCTATGATTATTTCTCCTTTTCTGGCTCCGACGGTAGCTCTCAGAATATTTATGAGTGCTCCGGTCTCGAGGGTCGCTCTCGAAATAACAGGAACTTTTATAGTTTTTGAATCAAATTTTAGTAGTAATCTCATCTCCATCACCTCATCTGATTCACCCTTTAATCAATCTGCTGAGCTCCTCACTCGTTACCAGTCCAATTACCCTCTTCTTGGTGTCCACCACAGGAAGTGCGGAGATGTCATGCTTGTCCATTTTACTTGCTGCTATTGCAACAGGTTCATCCGGATGCGTTACTATTACTTTTCTGGTCATGACATCTCTTACAGTTCCCGTTTTACCTGTGGCTACAGCTTTGGCTATGTCCCATGAGGTAACTATACCTCTAAGGATCCCTCTCTCNTCAACAACTGGGAGATGGTTCACATTTTTCTGTATTATTATCCTCGCTGCCTCTTCTATCGTGGTTTCTTCACTTACAGTTATGGCTTTTGACATTACACTTTTTACAACTCTGATTTCCCTCTGTCTCATGGGTTTGAATACTTCTTTTTGCGGAATTCTGTCCACCGGAGCGCTGAGATAAAATTCTCCTTTTTCAATCAGCTTTTTGAGGTCTTTCATAATCTTCTCAGACATGTAAAAGCTGGAAAGCGGAGAAACTCTGACTTCTTCACCGTTTATCTCTACTTTTCCGCTAATCAGTTCAGCGTAGTTAACGGTTCTCACGACAGGTCTCTCCCTTCTGGGAACCCCGAAGTCAATTATCTGTGTTTCGATCTGTTCGTTTCTTACAGCTGTAAATCTTGCCATTTCTTCGTCAAGTATTGGGATTGGAATTCCAATTCCGACAAACATCGACGCTCCATATCCCGGGAAGTAACATGCTTTCATGTATTCTGGTTTCATTTCTTTCAGATTTCCTTTCACCATCAGAGTTCCGAAAGGTGGAGCGTGCTGTGTCCCCTCTCCTATAACATATCCCTTTGCTCCACACAGAAAGATCCTTGTTCCCACGCCTATGGTTCTGTACTCGGGGTCATTGTTTAGTGGNGAAATCTCTCCTGTACCTGCAAAGGTAACGTTTCCAAAATTTGGGAGCAGCGTTCCCATGTACGTTCTTAGAAGTCTGTCAGAGGAGTTTGTTGCTGCTCTGTATCTCTGATAGGCATTTCTGGGATTGACCATTACTGCNTGGTTTACATCTTCAAGAGCTATCTCTGTAATGATCTCTCTTCTTGGGTAGCAATCTGTCCCATAAGCTGTAGCCTTGAGCTCAACTTCCTTACCTTCAACAAGCTCTTCAATAACGTGGCTTCCTCCGTAATACTCTCTTGTCTCTGAAAGCTGCGTTACTCCAAGATAAGCGTCAACAGCAGCGACACCTGTGTATGCTTCTACATCGTTCAGCCAGACTCTCTGCATTTTTATTGGAGGATCAGAATGCCCGAAATTCATGAATACACCTGATGAACACATCGCACCAAAAGTGCCAGTGGTTACAACATCGACTTCTTTTGCTGCTTTTTCAACTCCAAGCTCGTCAACGATCTGTTTCATTTCTTGAGCTGTGACAACGTNAACACTGCCCTCTTTGATTCTGTCGTTTATTTCCTCAACAGTTTTCATAATCCTCGACTCAAGTTCAGGTATATAAATATTTGTAATATTAGGATAGTCTAAAATTACAATAAGTAATTTAAAGTTTCTTTCCTAAATTCTTGGCCAGGGTAAGCAGATATCCCAGAGCCTTTTGAACATCTGGATCTCGCATTGACATTAACATGCCCTTAATCCCCACGGAATCGAATTCTTCAGTCTCCTTGAAAGCCTCAATGAAGCTGTTCAATCTTTTTATCATCGAATCATCAACTGAAAGTGCAAGAGTCAGGAGAAGTTCAAGGTTCTTGGTTGCCACTTCTTGGACGTCTTTATCCAGCATCTCTTCAGGCATTTTTGACATTGCAAGTGCAATTTCCGACAGCTTCAGCACTTCATCCAGTATTCCACTTTTCTCCAGATAAACAAGCTTGTCCATGGCACTTAGAATATATTCTCCATCTTCAGCGAGTTTTTCCATCATAATGTACAGAATTTCAGCAGCCTTATCTTCTGTCTGTTCGACCATCATTCGATCACCTGCCCGCTTCTTTCTCGTCATGAAATAAACTTTTCGAAATCATTTGGCAAAGCTTAAATAAAGACATAGTAAGCTGGGAGAAAAGATCCGACTAAAGAGGTGGATTAAATGGTAAGAATTGAAAATGGAAGACTTCAGGAGCATCCAATCATCGATTTTGAGAGGAAAAAGGAAGTAACAATCTATTTTAATGGTAAACCCATCAAAGCATTCGAGGGAGAAACTGTCGCTGCAGCTCTGTATGCTGCGGGTGTGAGAGTCTTCAGCCGATCCTTCAGATGGCACCGTCCAAGAGGCTTCTTCTGTGCTATAGGAAAATGCTCCGCATGTATGATGGAGGTTGATGGTGTTCCAAACGTCAGGACGTGCAAGGTTTACGTAAGAGATGGTATGCAAATCAGGACTCAGAGTGGTTTCCCCAGTGCCGAGAAGGACGCTTTCTCAATATTGGATGACGTCATAGACCTCGTGTTTCCCCATGGCAGCCATTACAAGAAGTTTACATCCACGAAGGCTGTTAGAAATTTCATGCTGAAAAGAATGAGGAAGTTTACGGGATTTGGAAATCCACCCAAGGTTGTTTATGGGGGAAATGCTGAGTATGAAAGAATTGATACCGATGTTCTCGTTATTGGCGGTGGCCCTGGTGGAATGTCTGCTGCGATAAATGCAGGTAAATATGGTGCGAAGGTTCTTCTTGTTGATGAAAATCCATTTCTTGGCGGTCAGCTTGTAAAACAGACGCACAGATTTTTTGGTTCAGCAAAGCATAGAGCCGGTACAAGAGGAATCAAGATTGCCAAGATACTGGAAGATGAATTGAGCAAGCTTGAAAATGTTGATGTAAGAAAGGAGACGAGAGTTTTTGGGATCTACAATGGAGAAGCTGGGGCGGTTCAGGGAGGAGAGAAACTGCTCAGAATAAAGGCTAAGAAAATCGTGGTGGCAACAGGGGCATATGAGAGAACTCTCATTTTTGAAAACAACGACTTACCTGGAGTGTATGGGGCTGGTGGTGTCCAGACTCTCATGAATGTTTATGGCATCAAACCAGGTGATATGGGTCTTATAGTTGGATCCGGGAATGTCGGGCTCATTCTAACATACCAGTTAATGCAGGCTGGTGTGAATGTGGCAGCGATTGTTGAGGCGATGCCGAGGATAGGTGGTTACTTTGTTCATGCTGCCAAGGTTAGAAGATTGGGTGTACCCATTTATGTCAGACACACCATACTTAAGGCGATAGGTAAAAACAGTGTGGAGGCGGCGATAATTGCTCAGCTTGATGATAAATGGCAGCCAATTCCAGGAACGGAAAAGAAGGTAGACTGTGACTTCATCTGTGTGGCTGTGGGTCTTTCTCCAACACATGAATTGCTCTACCAGGCTGGATGCCAGATGAAGTTTGTTCCAGAGCTTGGGGGAATGGTTCCGCTCAGAACAAAGTATAATGAGACAACGGTATCTGGATTGTACGTTGCAGGTGATGTAGCAGGAATTGAGGAAGCCACAGCTGCGATAATGGAGGGTAGGATTGCAGGTATACATGCAGCCGTAATGCTTGGGTATGGCGGAGATGAGGCGAAAGAAGAGCTTGATGAAGCTGTTAAAGATCTCGAGGAGTTCAGAGCAGGGCCGTTTGGAGAGAAGATCATATGTGGACTTGAGAAGTGCGTTCTGGAGAGTGAGGTGACCATATGAAGTATCTGGAAAGAGGATACCTCGAAAAGGACGAACTCCCACCATTTCCGAGTAGAGAAAGATTGATGAAAAAGTCGGTTGCTTACATCGAATGTCCACAACCAATCCCGTGCAGCCCGTGTTACGAATCATGTCCTGCTGATGCTGTGAAGATGGAAAATATCAATGACCCCCCAGAAGTTGATTACGAGAAATGTACAGGCTGCATGAAGTGTATCAGAGTCTGTCCTGGACTTGCCATTTTCATGCTTAGAATTAGGGAAGACGGTAAGGGAGAGGTTACACTTCAGTATGAATTTCTTCCATGGCTTAAGAAAGGAGACAGAGTTAAACTGCTGAACAGAAAAGGAGAAGAGATAGGAGAAGGTGTTGTTAACTGGGTACTCCCGCCAGAGAGAAATGATAACACTTCTCTGGTTAGGGTTGAGGTTGATGAGAACCTCATTTTTGATGTTAGAGCTATCAGGCCGGTGGGTGATATAAATGAAGGATAGAAAAGTTGTCTGCAGATGCGAGGATCTTACAGAAGAGGAGATAATACATGCAATCGAAGAGGGCTACGACGATCTTGAAAGTCTCAAAAGATACACCGGAGCTACGACAGGTCCGTGTCAGGGAAAGGGTTGTCTGATGCACATTCTGAGAATTCTCTGTCAGAAAACTAAGAAGAGTCCGGATGAAGTTGGTGTAACCACTCAGAGGCAGCCTGTAAATCCAGTTTACCTGTACGTTCTTGCAGAGGGTGAGGTGGAGGGTGAGTGAGAATGAAGGTGGCTGTGATAGGCGGCGGAGTAGCAGGTCTTACAGCAGCGTACTTTCTTGCGAAGGAAGGAGCAGAAGTTAAAGTCTTTGAGAGAAAATATCTCCTTTACGGTGCCAGTGGTAGAAATTCAGGTGGAATAACGGCTCAATTAAAGAATGAGTTGTTAATAAAGCTTGCTTTGAGAAGTATAGATCTGTACAACGATCTTCAGTCTGAAATAGGTTTCAACTTTCTGTTCCGTCAGGATGGATATTTCAAAATCGCCTTGGAAAAAGATGCCGGACTTCTGGAGGATGAGGTCAAGTTTCAGAAAGCTGTCGGGGTTAACGTTAAGCTTGTTGAACCGGATTTTGTTGCTGATAAGTTTCCAGACATAAACACCGATGCCTTCGCAGCTGCGAGTTACTTTGACCGGGGAGGTGTTATATTCCCGTGGCCAGTTATCTGGGGATTACGAAAGGGTTGCGAAGAACTTGGNGTTGAAATAAGTGATTTCACAGCTGCAGAAGTATCTGTTAAGGGTGGAGAGGTGGAAGGTGTTAGAGCCAATGGCGAGCTGATCAGGGCTGATTTTGTTATCAATGCAGCCGGAGCGTGGAGTAATGAAGTCAGCAAAGCTGCCGGGGTTGAATTGAACAATAAAATCATCAAGGAAGAAATCTGCGTTACGGAAAGTCTCAAGCCGTATCTCGATCCATATATTCTTGATATCTCGACAGGAGTTTATCTGAGTCAGTCAATGAGAGGGGAGATCGTTGGGGGAATCGTTGGCGTTGAGGTTTCNGAAATCGACACAAAAAGCTCTCTGGATTTCCTTATCAGATACGCTAAAAGAGCGACAGAACTCGTTCCCAAGCTGAGGGGTCTGGCAGTACTGAGACAGTGGGCTGGAGTGTATGACGAGGGTAGAGACGGCCTTCCAGTACTTGGATTTACGAAAGTCAAGGGTTTCGTTCAGTTAAACGGTTTTGGAAAGTTTGGGATGTGTATCGCCCCTGCTGCAGCAGAGGAAGTCGCAAAACTGATAATAAAAGGAAAGAGCAGAATCGTTGAAAAGATTCGAAAAATATAATAATTTTTGTTAAGTTGAAAGGAAGTGAGTCCGAGAAGAGGGAGGAAGCAATTCAAGAAAGTGAGAGATGTATATTCGATCTTCACTGAGCCCCGTCCACACCAATGATGAGTCTAAGAAAACGGGTTGAAGCGATAAGGAAACTCGAGTTACAACCGCTACTCCATTTCCAAACCTTCTGGGGATCTCACAGATCATGATAAGGGGTAGACACTCCCAATAAATGCGCAAAAGTTCTCGAATTGCGAAAACCGTAAATCCTTAAAAATTAAATAAGAATTTCAGATTCTTCTCTTCTTTTTGATGACCTCTTCGAGTCTCTTCTCAAGGGGTTCTTCATGTGTATACGGACACATGAGGTAATGCTCAACAGCCTTTGCAATCGCGTCTTTTGTTGCACTCTCACCTGTCTTTTTCTTCAGTTCTTCGAGCACATTTTCGGGCAGTACAGTTTGAGCGTGGACTATTTTCACCATGAGTTACCACCTATGATTATAATGATTGTTACCTTATTTAAGCTTTTCTCATTATTATGATCTACTTTTGTAGTGGTCAACTGATATTTAAAGACTGTTTGTGATTTTCAACTCGAAAGTCTGTAATGAAGTCTCAGTATCCTTACTGTTTTGACCCTCTTACCATTGCAATCTTTCCCGTTCTTGCAAGTTCTTTAATCCCGTACTGTCTCATGAGGTCAATGAATGCATTGATCTTGTCCTCGTCACCAGTAACCTCGATTATGAAGCTGTCTCTCGCCACATCTACTATTCTTGCTCTGAAGATGTTCACGAGTTCGACTATTTCTCCTCTTTTCTCTGGTGGAACGTTCACTCTCACCATGCAGAGTTCCCTCTCTACTGAGTTGTGAGTCACATCGCTAACCTTTATAACTTCAACGAGTTTGTTCAGCTGCTTGGTAACCTGCTCAAGAATCCTTTCGTCTCCTCTTACGACGATTGTCATTCTTGATAAGTCCTCTCTCTCCGTAGTTCCGACTGAGAGACTCTCAATGTTAAAACCTCTTCTTCTGAAAAGAGAGGAAACTCTTGCAAGAACACCAGGTTTATTTTCCACGAGCACCGCAATTGTGTGGTTTTGCATGTTGGATTCCATAATCAATCACCTCTGACATCCTCATCAATTATCTCATTGAGTCCTGCACCAGGTGGAACCATTGGAAATACATTTGCGATATAGTCCACTTTGAAGTCTATTACTACTGGTGCCTCGATATCTCTCGCCTCTTTCAATGCATCCTCAACTTCTGAGGGTTTCTCCACAGTCATACCCACTGCACCAAACCCCTTGGCGACTTCCTCAAAGCTGGTGTCCTCACACCCAATGCATGTCGCAGAGTATCTCTCTCTGTAAAAGAGCTGTTGCCACTGTCTCACCATTCCCAGATAACCATTGTTCAGTACCAGAACCTTTACAGGGATGTTGTAAAAGACGCATGTTGCAAGTTCCTGAATGTTCATCAAAAAACTACCATCACCTGCGATGTCAATTACTGTTTTCTCTGGAAAAGCCACCTGTGCACCCATGGCAGCCGGAAATCCAAAACCCATCGTTCCCAATCCACCACTCGTAATGAACTGTCTTGGGTATTTCACCTTGAAGTACTGAGCAGCCCACATCTGGTTCTGCCCTACTTCCGTTGTGACTATTGCATCCGGCATAAGTTCGCAGGCTTTTTCGATAACATACTGGGGTTTAAACCCATCTTTGGAGTATTTGAGGGGATATTTTGTTCTCCATTTATTAACTTTGTCCTCCCAGGTTTTCCTCTGCCTGTACCGTATCTGTTCTTTCAGCTTGGACAAGACTCTCTTCGCATCTCCAACAATGGGAACATCAACCTCCACATTCTTCCCGATTTCTGCNGGGTCAATGTCTATATGAATTATTTTAGCGTATGGGGCAAAACTGGATAATCTTCCAGTTGTTCGATCACTGAATCTACATCCCACAGCTATTATCAAATCAGACTCCGTTACCGCGTAGTTTGCATATTTTGCTCCATGCATTCCAATAAATCCAAGGCTTAATGGGTGTGTTTCAGGAATGGCACCTTTACCCATGAGAGTTGTAACAACAAATGCTGGAATCGATTCTGCCAGTTCAACTAGTTCCTTTGAAGCATTGGACAGTATAACACCTCCACCAGCGAGAATCACAGGCCTTTCGGATTTGAGTATCAGCTCAACAGCTCTTTTTATCTGNATTGGATGCCCGTCGTACTTTGGTTTGTAGCCAATAAGGTCTATTTTTTTCGGGTAATTGAATTCGATATCAGCGACTGTAACATCTTTCGGAAGGTCAACCAAAACGGGACCAGGTCTTCCGGTGGAGGCTATATGGAAAGCTTCTTTCACAATTCTCAGGAGCTTTTTGGGATCGGTTACCAGATAATTGTGTTTTGTAACAGGCATGGTTATTCCCGTAATATCTGCTTCCTGAAATGCATCATTTCCGATGAGAGGAGTTGGAACTTGGCCTGTGAAAACAACAATGGGTGAAGAATCCATGTATGCAGTTGTTATGCCTGTTACAGTATTCGTTGCTCCAGGCCCTGAGGTTGCGAAGGCAACTCCAACTTTTCCACTTGCTCTTGCATACCCATCTGCAGCGTGTGTTGCTCCCTGCTCATGTCTTGTTGTGATGTGCGTTATGTTTGAATCGTAGAGAGCGTCGTACACCTCAAGAATTGCACCTCCCGGTATACCGAAAATCGTTTCCACACCTTCCATTTCGAGAGCCTTAACAAGAGCGTCTGCAGCACGCATAAACCCACCTCAGCTTTTTTAGAAAAGTACAACTACAACGAGAATCAACCGCAAATGTACTGGAAATTTTATACTCTTTTTTAAATCCATCGGATTTGCGATGCTGAGGCGTTTTAAAAAAATTTTGGTGTTTCTGAATTTAGAATTAATCTGACGAATCACAGCAAGCTTTAAAATCCTCGATCTCGCTCAGCAAAGCATGGGGAAAACCATAGTTGAAAAGATATTCTCGAAAGCGTGTGGGAAAGAAGTTAATGCTGGAGAATACGTGTTTGCCAGTGTGGATCTCGCCATGATTCACGATATTACGGCTCCTCTTGCTATAAAAGCTTTTAAGGAAATTGCAGGTGAGAATGGGAAGGTGTGGGATCCCGGTAAGGTCATTATGGCTTTTGATCATCAGGTGCCGGCTGATAGTATAAATGCCGCAGAGAATCATAAACTACTGAGAAAGTTTGCAGAGACTCAGGGAATACTGAATTACGATGTGAAGGGTGGAATTGCTCATCAGATAATGGTTGAAAATCATGTTGAGCCTGGAATGTTAGTTGTGGGAGCTGACAGCCACACATGCATGTATGGCGCGCTTGGGGCTTTCTCTACTGGTATAGGTTCTACAGACATGGGTGCCGTACTTGCTCTTGGAAAGCTGTGGTTTAAGGTACCTGAATCAATAAAGTTTGATGTTTACGGTAAGCTTGAGAGACATGTTTACGGGAAGGATGTTATCTTGAAGTTAATTGGAATGGTAGGAGCAGATGGAGCAAACTACAAGGCCTGCATCTACGGGGGAGAGGTAGTTGAAAGGCTGAACATTTCTGACAGGTTAACAATATGCAATATGGCGATAGAAATGGGCGGTAAAGCAGGCATTGTTGAGCCTGATGAGGTTACAGTGAAGTATCTGAAAAATGTAAGGGGACTGGACATTAGTTTTGACTTCATTGAGGAGTTAAAATCGGATGATGAGGCAGAGTTTCAAAACGTTGAGCTTGACGTGACAGGTATGGAACCCCAGGTAGCAAAGCCTCACCGCGTGGACAATGTTGTTGGTGTATCCGAAGTCGAGGGTACAAAGGTTGATCAGGTATTTATCGGTTCCTGTACAAACGGTAGATTCGAAGACCTTAAAATAGCTGCGGAGATTCTGGAAGACGAAAAAGTTGCAGAGAATGTCAGATTAATTGTTATACCGGCCAGCAAAAGAGAGTATCTTCGTGCCCTGAAAGATGGACTTGTGGAGATTTTTGTTGAAGCTGGAGCTCTTGTCGAAGCACCAAGTTGTGGACCGTGTATGGGCGGGAGTTTTGGTCTCATTGCATCTGGTGAGGTCAGTGTATCGACGTCCAATAGAAACTTTATAGGGAGACAGGGGAGCCCAGAGGGTAAGATTTATCTTGTAAACCCAGCTGTCGCTGCGGCAACAGCAATATATGGCGAGATAACAGATCCCAGAAAAATTTGAGTGAAACGAAAAATTTATTCATCAGAGTATAATCTATGTTATGAGAGCAGTCTGGAGGGGTTCAATTACATTCGGTCTTGTCACGATACCTGTGAAGGTATACTCTGCAACTCTTTCGAAGGAATTAAAGTTTAATCTTCTGCATGCAAAAGATGGGGGCAGAATAAGATACAGGAGAGTTTGTGAGAAGTGTGGTCAGGAAGTCTCTCAAGAGGAGATTGTCCGCGGCTACGAGATTTCGAAGAATGAGTATGTAATCTTAACTGATGAGGACTTTGAAAAGGTTCCTCTTAAGTCTGTTAAGAGTATCGAAATAAACCACTTTTTTGAGCCGTCTGAGCTGAATGTAATTTACTACAGCAATTTCTATTATATCTCGCCAGATAAGGGGGGTGAAAAGGCATACTATCTACTTAGAAGAGCAATGGATGAAACAAGTAGCATGGCCATCGGAAAAATGGGAATGAGGGGTAAGGAACATCTTGTAGTGCTTAAAAATTTTAATGGTGGACTTTTACTCGCTCAACTGCATTACATAGATGAGATAAGATCTCCGTCTGAGGTTCCAGGCTGGGGCATTGAGGTAGAAGTTACCGATGAAGAGCTTGAACTTGCTAAGAAGCTTATACTTGCCATGAAGAAACCTCTTCAGCTCGAGAATTTCAGAGACGAGTACAAGGAAGCTTTACTGAAGTTAATTGAAGCTAAACTTTCTGGAAAAGTGGTTACCGTTACTGAAGAGGTTTCAGCAGCAAAGTCTCTGATGGATGCCCTGAAGGCAAGTCTTGAAGCGGTGACGCATGGTCAGTAAGTTAAAAAGACGCATGACAGACTGGTTTAACAGAATCATAAAACCAATGCTTGCTGTCAGGGGTAGACCATTCAGCGATGAGAAATTTCTTTATGAGATAAAATGGGATGGCACGAGGTGTATAGTTTTTGCAGATGTTGAAAATAAGAGGCTGAGGATGCAGAACAGGAGACTCATGGAAATCTCATACCGATATCCAGAACTTGATTTTTTCAGCTTTCTTGATCAAAATGCTGTTCTGGACGGAGAAATTGTTGTTCTGAAGGATGGAAAGCCATCGTTCCCTTTATTGCAGAAAAGGGAACATGTAGATAGCAAAAGGAAAATTGAAATGCTTTCAAAGACAATTCCGGCTGTGTATATGGCTTTTGACATTCTATACACAGCGTCTGATGGGTGGATAATGGATTTACCCCTGAAAGAACGGAAAAAAATCCTTCGGAGCATCAGCAATGACACGAGGAGGATTGGTGTTACGGATTTTGTAAAAAAGAATGGTGAAGAATTTTACCGAAAGGCTGTGGAGATCGGGTTGGAGGGTGTTATGGCTAAAAAACTTGAAAGTGGATACACACCTGGAAAAAGGAGCAGGGCGTGGATTAAAATTAAGAAAAAACAAACTGCTGATTGTATAATCGTTGGATGGCTTGAAGGGGAGGGGATGAGGGAGGGTAAGTTTGGATCGCTTATTTTGGCAATGATGAAAAATGGAAAACTTGTTCATGTCGGTCAGGTTGGTACGGGTTTTGATTTTGAGTTTGTGAGCTGGTTCTACGAAAAGCTCAGGAGTATAGAGGTGGATAACCCGTGGTTCAGTGAGAACTTTTCAAGGAAGCCTCACTGGGTGAAACCTGTTTATGTTTGTGAGGTGGAGTTTTTGGAGTTGACAGAGGATTTGAAACTTAGAGCCCCTGTTTTTGTAAGATTGAGGAACGATAAAGACATTGAAGAATGCAGAATTGATGACTTGCTTGAAAAAACAGGCTAACGATTCTTACACACTCATGCGATAAGATTTAATTCTCAGAAGTTATAAACAAGCTCGAAATGCCTGATTATCTTGTGGTGCTGCAGGCTGCATGGATTGTGAGGAATGCAAAAAGTGTCAGGGATGCCATGAATATAGCCGTGGCAGAGGCAGGTAAGAGATTAAATCCCGATCTTGATTTTGTTAAAATAGATGTAGGGGATACTGCCTGTCCAAAATGCGATGCACCAATCAAATCCGTCTTTATGGTGGCAGGAATGGCTCTTGTGGGTTTAATTCTCGAGATGAAGGTGTTCAATGCAAAAAGCAAAGAACACGCAGCTCGAATTGCAAAATATGA
This sequence comes from Archaeoglobus sp. JdFR-41, assembly GCA_002010285.1. GTDB lineage: Archaea > Halobacteriota > Archaeoglobi > Archaeoglobales > Archaeoglobaceae > JdFR-41. The sequence continues at coordinate 25,179 of MTNC01000038.1, forward strand.
GCTCGGAAAAAGAATGCAGAGGATACCAATTGAGGTTGTGGAGGTTGTTGAACTGTGATACAGGATGTATTGAAATTTGAACACAATTTTTCATTAATTTTATATATCTTATTATTATGTTTTACATTTATTTAGTCTTCAAATACGATAACAAAAATTTTTTAAATAAGAAGACATACACCATCTATGGTGTTCAGGAAGTTGATTTCGGAGCTTGACATCTCAATAAGGCACATTCAGGTTTTGAAAGCGGTTTTGGAAAAACAGCCAATTGGTATATTCAAACTCTCAGATCTTCTTGATATGCCAAAGCACAGAGTCAGGTACTCTCTGAGAGTTCTCGAACAATCCGGGATAATAGTTCCGACCCCATATGGCGCCATGATAAGAGATGAGGGATACGATAAGATTGAAGATCTAAAGAAAGACATCGATGAGTTAAAAAATTTGTTGGGAAAACTGGAAAAAATGGTTAACGAGCTTTAAAATTCCAAATATTTCTCTTGATTTCACTCGATAATTTCGGCAAAACCGTATTTTCTCAAAACTTTAGTAATTCGTATCGTTACCTCGTCGTTAACCTTTGCACCAGGCACGAAGACGACAAAACCCTCGATTTTTGCTATTCCGTCACCAGAACTTCCCATTGCCTCTATTTTTACACTTCTTATGTCGCCCACTTCAACGGGCGGCTTCCTTTCAAATTCTCTCAAATTCTACACCTCACTTTATCTGTTCATTGCCCCCTGTCATCAAACTATTTAAAACTTTCCTGAACACGACTTTAAGTGTCTTTTTCCCAAAATTATTTTCTGCCATCAAGGTCTCCATGCATAATCCAAAGCTTTTTAGGAGATAACTTTCTAAAAAATGCCTGGGAGACGTCCTTTTGTGTCTAATACCATATGTCCTTGGCTGTGTTGATTTTATATTTCTCTGCCAAGTTTCAGCATTCCGATTGGAATTAGCACAATTGAATTGACGAGTGTATATGTAAGAACACGTATGAACTTGAGAATTGCCAGTCTTTGGTCTGTAGATAGAAATGAGAGATCAATCGCTTTCAAAACCGAATTTAGGGAGAGATTGAAATGCAGTGGTAGAATCACGTCTATGATGATTCCAACAACAAAGCTAAGGACGAAAGCAAAAATTACGAATTCGGAAGTAATCCTTAAATCGAGTTTGTAGAGNATCAGTAGAGGTACCGCTACAGGCACGATGTAAGCGGAGAGGAATAGGATCGAATCCAGCAATCCCATCTCATTTACAACGAGACTCATTGGAACGCTTCCTGAGGTGTAACATTTAAATCTTTTTAAATTTCTTTCCTGAAAAACCTGAGTAGAATCTTAAAATAAAATGTAACAATCTATAATGGAGAGCTTCATCCAGAAACTCTCAAAGGAGATTTCTGGGGTCGGTTATCTCCCCTTTTACAGCACTTGCAGCAGCAGTTGCAGGTGATGAAAGATAAATGTACGCTTCAGGATTACCCATACGTCCCTTGAAATTTCTGTTTTGGGTAGAAAGACAGACTTCACCATCTGCAAGCACTCCTTGGTGTATTCCCACACAGGGCCCGCATCCTGGGGGTAAAACGATCCCACCTGCTTCAACGAAAATCTTAAGATAACCTCTTTCCATTGCTTTTAAATACACCCGTCTGCTTGCTGGAGCTACGAGCAATCTCGATCTCACTTTTTTACCCTTCAAAATCTTGGCAGCAATCTCCAGATCAAAAAGTCTTCCGTTAGTGCATGTACCGATGTAGACCTGGTCAACTGGTGTTCCTGCAACCTCCTCCACATCAGCAACGTTGTCGACATTGTGCGGTTTCGAAACTTTAGGTACGAGGTCTGATGCGTCAATGTAAATCTCTTTCTCGTATTCTGCTTCCTCATCGCTTTTGACCTCCCTGTAATCATTCATTCTTCCAAGCTCTGCCAGAAACTCTTTTGTTCTGTTATCAGATTCAAACAACCCTGCTTTGGCTCCACACTCAACGGCCATATTTGCAACTGTCAGCCTCTCATCTATGCTCATGTTCTCGACACACTCTCCATGAAATTCAAGGGCTTTGTAAGTTGCTCCATCTACACCAAGTTCGCCGATAAGACTTAGAATAAGATCTTTGGCGTAAACTCCAGAATCAAACCACCCATTAACCTGTACACGGAACGATTCTGGAACTCTGAACCAGTTTTTGCCAAGGGCAATCGCCACAGCAACATCAGTCGAACCCATTCCGGTTGAGAAAGCACCAAGCGCGCCATACGTGCAGGTGTGACTATCTGCTCCGATTACCAGATCCCCAGGTTTTACGTATTTTTCGACCATCAACTGGTGAATTATTCCCTCTCCAGGTGGATTGAAATCAGCNCCTATTTTTTCAGCAAATTCCTTTATCAGTTTCTGATCATTGCTCAATTCCCGTCTTGGCGATGGAGCTGCGTGATCCACAAAAAAGTGGGTGATTTCTGCTGCTTTGATGTCAACACTCATATTTTCAAGCTGTCTTATAGCGAGTGGAGCTGTACCATCCTGAAGCGCAATTTGATCTACTCTGGCGACTACGATATCGCCTGCATGGATATCAGAACCACTTTTCTCGCTGAAGATCTTTTCAGTGATGGTTTGNGGCATAGATTGCCTCTGTTCATCGATTTTAAAGTTTAACTCTATGAGTAGCGTCTGGGTACTTCCTGACTGAAGATTAAAAAAGATAAAAAGATGGCAAAAGTTTTTATGTTGAATAACTTAAAAGAATTCCAATGGAAGTCGTTCAAATGCAGTTCCTGCCAGGTGGCCAGGAGTGGTTGCTGATACTTTTGATTATATTCATACTTTTCGGGGCAAGCAAACTTCCAGAGGTTGCAAGAAGTCTTGGAAAAAGTGTAGGGGAGTTTAAAAAAGCCCAGAGAGAAGCAGAAATGGAGTTGAGGGAATTCGAGAGGGAGTTGAGGGAAGGGAAATTCAAGCAGAGTGAAAAGAGAAAGAGGCTTGAGAAGATCGCGAGAGATCTGGGAATTGATCCGGAGGGAAAAACTGACGAGGAATTGCTGGAAGAAATCAATAAGGCGTTACCAAAAACCGAGAAAGCTGAACCGTGAGNGTATAGTTTAACTGCTGGCCAGTACTTCCGGGTTAATTTTTGGGGTAATCTTTAAAATCCAGACACTACTTTTGCTGGATGTTAGAGGAAATCACAATTTATGGAAGGGGAGGACANGGTGGTGTGACTGCAGCCAGACTTGTGGCACTTGCTGCAATGATTGAAGGTTATTACAGTCAGGCAATGCCACAGTTTGGTCCAGAGAGAAGAGGAGCTGTTGTGCAGGCCTTTCTGAGGATCTCAGATAGACCAATAAGAAGACACTCCATGATACGTAAACCAACAATGATAGTTCTTTTTGACTCGAAGATCTCTCCTGAGATCGGTCTGATGTCAGCTGTCAAGACTGCAGTGGTTAACACCACCAATTCGGTCAAGATAGCTGATAAAACCTGGATAGTAGATGCAACAGAAATTGCTGAGAAACTGGGGCTTGTAAGTGCGGGCTGGACGGTTGTGAGCACTCCCATGAGTGGTGCAATGTCAAAAGCTCTTGGCATCTCTTTTACCTCGCTCGAAGAAGCAATAAAAGAGGAAGTTGAGTTTAAACTGGAAGCAAACATTTCTGCCGCGAAAAAGGCATATGAGGTGGTCAGGTGGATTTAACACCAATTATATCTAAACCAAAGAAAGGTTCTGCTGGAAAAACGGGTGAATGGAGACTGAAAAAGCCTATNATAATCCATGAATCCTGTTCAAAATGTATGAATTGCGAACTTTACTGTCCGGAAGGGGTAATTAACCAGCTGAACGATTTTCTTGTTATCGATTATGAGTACTGTAAGGGTTGTGGTATATGTGCGGAGATCTGTGATCAGAATGCAATAGTTATGGAGGATGAGGTATGATGTCTTTATCAAGGAAAAAACTTCTCACCAGCAACCATGCTGTTGCAGAAGCTGTGAAAATAGCAAAACCTGATGTTGTGGCAGCTTATCCAATAACGCCGCAATCTCCAATAACAGAAAGGCTTGCAGAAATGATAGCTTCTGGAGAATTAAATGCCTCTTTTATTCGAGTTGAGTCTGAGCATTCAGCTCTTGCTGCTGTATTTGGAGCAGCGACTGCTGGTTCAAGAGTTTTCACAGCTACGTCCAGCCATGGTCTTGTGTATATGTATGAAATGTGCTGGTGGGCTGCTGGATCTCGCGTTCCTCTCGTTATGGCAGTTGCAACTCGCTCAATTGGAGCTCCATGGAACATACACAATGATCACACAGACATAATGTGCTTAAGAGATGTTGGATGGATTATTTCAATGTCAGAGAATGCTCAGGAAGCTTTTGATCTCACCATTCAGGGGTTCATAATAAGTGAGACTGNGAATTTACCTGTGGCAATTGGGCTGGATGCATTCTCAATGAGTCACACTGCGGAAGTGGTGGAAGTGAGAGACGTTGAGATCCCTCCAAGAAGTCAGGCGTATACAGTAGTTCCTGGTGATGCTTTTGCTGTAAATGCCGTAACAATGGGAAAAGCAAGAATGAAAGCGAGGTTTGATCAAAGTATTGATCTGGAGGACTCTGCAAGAATTATTGAAGAAGTTGACCGCAACTACCCGGTAAGTTACGGTGGTCTGGTGGAGGAATACAGGCTCGATGATGCTGAGTATATAGTCGTAATGGCTGGTGGCTGGTGTGGTGATGCCAAGGATGCGATAGATATCCTGAGAGAGNAAGGCATCGAAATAGGAATGTTGAGACTTAGATACATTCGTCCATTTCCTGTTAAGCAGGTTGAGAATCTTGACGGTAAAATACTTGTCGTTGATAGAGCAAACAGCGGGATGAGGGGCGTTCTGGGGATAGAGGTTGCATCCTGTGGAAAAGACATACATAATGTAGTCGCCGGTATTGGNGGAATGGATGTAGGAGTTGATGATTTTGTTGAGATGTTCAAAAGATTTGTTGATGGTGAACTCAAGAAAGTGGAGTGGTGGTACAGATGAGTGTACTTTTACCAGGAAANACGAGTTGTTCTGGTTGTCCTCTTTCACTCGGTATGAGGTATCTTGATGAGGTGGAGAATGCTGTCGTCGTCATTCCTGCTGGATGTTCAACTGTTGTCGCGGGTCTCCATCCAAATTCTGCTCTCCTCATCCCAGTGGTTCATGTTCCATTTGCATCAACCACAGCTGTTGCATGCGGTCTGAGTGAGTCTTACAAGCGCAAAGGTGTTGAAGCGAACGTGATTGCTTGGATGGGTGATGGTGCAGCGGACATAGGTTTCGCAACTCTCAGCGGATCCGCTGCGAGAAATGATGACATTATCGTCATTGTAGCGGATAACGAAGCTTACATGAACACGGGAACACAGGCAAGTTTGACAACCTTCTGGAAAGCAAGGACAACAACTTCTCCAGAAGGTAAAAAGGAAGAAAGAAGAAACTTGGCACTCATAATGGCAATGCACCGTGTCCCGTATGCGGCAACAGCGAGTGTTGGTTACCTTCGAGATTTTCGCAGAAAGCTCAGAAAAGTCGCTGAAATTGATGGATTTAGGTTTATTCAGCTTCACTGTCCTTGCCCACCTGGATGGAGATTTCCATCTGAAAAAACAGTTGAAGTAGCAAGAAAGGCTGTTATGAGTGGAGCGTGGATAATCTGGGAGTACGAGAAAGGAAAATTTAGAATTTCACCGATAAGTGAGAAATATGCAGATAAGGAAAAGAGAATTTCGTTGAAAGACTATCTGAACCAAGGAAGATTCTCACACCTTCTTGACAGGGATCTGAAGGAGATAGAGACGAAAATTGATGAGGAGTGGAAATTAATGCTGAAATTATCTGAACTCTGAGCCCTTCTCCGAATTCCTGTAGTTACTGTGAGTGAGCCCTTCTAAACCCTTTCCCGATAAAATAAACCTCTGAACTCCTTTTCCTTGAAGCCTTTGGCGAGTGAAACTTCTTAAACCTGAAATAGGGTTTAAACTCATTAAACAATTTTCCGATCTCCTCACCTTGGAAAATTTTTACCAAGAACGAACCGCCTGGTTTTAAAACTTCTTTTGCTATGTTAAAGCTGGCTCTTGCAAGGTCAATAGAACGCAGGTGATCTATTGTCCATTTTCCTGTAATCTTGGGGGAAGCGTCGCTTATTACAGCGTCGTACGCTTCAGATATTTCTCTTATTCTTTCGAGTGTTTCAGGAGAGGTTATATCACCCTGAATAAATTTGACTCCCTCTATGGGTGGCATTGGGTTTATGTCAACAGCAACAACTGTAGCACCAATTTCAACTGCGATCTGACTCCAGCCTCCAGGTGATGAGCCAAGGTCCAGAACCAGGTCACCGCTCTTGATAAGTTTAAATGTTCTGTTCATCTGAAGTAGTTTGAAGGCCGCTCTACTTCTGTACCCCTTCTTTTTTGCCTCCCAGTAATAGTGGTCTCTTTTATCCTTTCTGTTTCCTGACATCTCTTTAAGTTCAGACAAGTTTTACAAAAACTCTTCTCCTTCTTGGACCATCGAACTCTATGAAGAGTATGCGCTGCCAGGTTCCGAGAGAAAGCATTCCATTCTCCACAGGGATAACAACTGAATTTCCAAGAAGACAGGCTCTGAGATGAGCGTCAGCATTGTTATCTATCCTATCATGTTTGTATCCTGCCCTCTCAGGAACAAGTTTTGTAATCAAGTCCAGAATGTCTTCGAGCAAACCCCTCTCGCCCTCATTGACAATTACTGCCGTAGTTGTATGTGGAGTGTAAACAACAGCTACTCCACTTTGAAAATCAACCTCAGCTTNTATCTCGTGCCTTATTTCCTTCTGCACTTCGGGTGTGATGTCAATTATCTGAACTCTTTCTCTCGTTTCGATTTCAATCATGTCNACTCATGGAATCCGGACTATATATTCCTTCTCTCCGTCGAATCTAATTTCACCAAATTCCACTCTGTCTATTTTCGCATCAGCGGAAGTGATCAATCTTATTTTATCNCTTTCCACATCCTTGAGAAGCCCCAATCCGAGGTATCTTTCTCCGCAATACAGTCCTAAAAGAAGTCCTGGCAAGTCTTTCAAGCTGAAGACTGTTAAGTCTTCCACATCATAAAGTTCTTTAAGAGCCTTGATTATCCCAGGATCTGGTTTTACATAATCCTCCGAGCAAATGTTCATGAAATCCTCACCTTTTCTTACAAAAACAACTCTCTTTCCGATAACATCCTCAATAAATTCTTTGGGAATTATCTCTCCACTGAACAGAGTCGACTCTGTTTTTATGTTTGAAATGTCCAGTTCAACAACTCTCGCATCGGAAATCCATCTTGAGTAATGTCTTTTTCTCGCTTTTATTCTGTCTTCTCTGCTCTTCTCAATTGCAAATCCTCGTTCAACTTCAAAGACCTCGTAGAGCTCAAGAAACCCAGGTTTACCGTTAAATGAGGCTATCAGATCAGGCTGTATAATCTCAAGTTTGGCGAGTTTGTATTCCCTTGCCTTTCTTCCTCTGATCCATCCTGTAGTGTCCACGATTTTTCTTCCCTCTTTTTTCTTTATCTCGCTCCAGAGTTTGTGTACTCCTCTTAAACACCTTGCTTCTCTTCCGGTTGGTGAAATGCATCCAGTAAAAAATCCGTTTATCATTTTGATTTCAGACAGGGAGATAATTCCTCCCTGAGAATATCCGTATCCCATTGCGCCGGGGTGAGCAATATCAGACTGTCCAATATCTAAATCGAGTACGTATCCACCACACCTGTTAATCAGGTAAGTTGCAAGTGTACTCTTTCCACAATCGACTCCACCATAAATAAATAGAGTTTCCCAGTCCATTTCAGCCAGCTTTCTCCAGCTTTCCGGAATTGTAGAACCGTCAACTACTGTGTAATCTCCTCGTATCTCAACTTCGCATTCGGTAATACAGTAGATTGGTATGTATCTTTCTGCATTTATTCTGAGAGAGCTGTTGGTGAATCCAAGTATTTCAAATTCTCCCTTAACCGAAATTTCTCCTTTAGCAATAACCGTTTTTCCTGTTTCAACTCTCATTTGTGGTGTTTACGGGTTTGAATGTAATCTTGTAACTCAGGATTCTTGGCTGAGCCTGGACGATCTTTCCAAAATCTCTGTCCTCCAAAACAGCGACACTGAACCCATCCTCGAAGTTTTTAATCTTACAGAATTCTGTTTCATTGGTCTTTGAGAAGAAGTAGTTTCCAATGAAATGCACCCCCCATGTCTTGTAATAGGTGTTGTTGATGGGATTGTATCCCCATCCTTCAAAGAAGAAATCTGAAATGGACGTGTTGTTAACCTTCAGAACTCTGCCAGCGGCCTCTCCAAAGGTAAACCAAGCATACAGGAAGGATCCGTTTATTCTGGAGAGGTAGGGATAGGTTTCGTTGGCCACACTCTCATCTTTTCCTTGGAAAATTTCAACAACAACTCTAACAGCAGTTGGATTTCCAATAACAAATGGGGATATTTTATCGAAAAGAGCAATTCCAGGTCTTACAGGAACTGAGTAGTTACCCACCTTCATTTCATCCTGTTTTGCGAAGTATATTTTTGTCATTTTTGCATCAACAAAGTACAGGGGCATGTTATTTGGATAATATACCCGAAGAATCTGAGTAAAACCATGTGGAATCTCTATAATAGATCTTGAGAATATTTCACGAATCAGGAGATCCTGTAACATTTTGTTAACAGTGTATCTTAACTGGTCACCCTCCGGTAACTGAAGGTACGACATATTAACATACTCAAAGAAAATAGCTCCTCTGGGAACATATTTTACATATTCTCTGAAGTCATCCAGTCTGATGACGACTTCTCTCGTTTCCACGTTTCTTGTACCGCGCATCATGTATGCGAAAACTGAGCCGAGCATGATAAACGCAAGTATTACTGCGAGAATTCTTGCAGATTTTTTCTCCATTCTTCGAGCCATGGGGAAAAGCTGATGGAGTGAAAATAAATGTTATGGAAGATTATCTCTCTTTCTATCTCTGAATTTTTCTTCAAGAAGTCTGTTTAACTCCTGTATTACTGCTTTGACACACGAGACATCAAGTCCAAGTTCAACGGCGAGGTCATTTGCTTTTTCAACGTCAAAAAGAATAACACCATGGTCATGCACTCTNTCATCTACAACCCTCTTTATCAATCTGACAAGTTCTTCTTCCATACTCATAGACGTCTCTGTTTTTTCCATAGACCATCTGCACATAAATAATAGTTATTATTTTCGTTCACATTTTTTTAAGTTTTACAATAAAAATAAAAATTAAAAATATTAATTTTAACTTTAACTCAAATTGATCAGACTGTATCGCGGTAAATCACGTATGTGTCGCTATCATCATACACTTCTTGTGGGGCTACACCGTTTAGATATGTCCAATCCCATCCCGGGTTCGCATCGACGTCAGGACCACCAACTGCTATGTAGGCAGCCCAGACAAGTTCGCTACAGTAGTAGGCTGTATCATAAACTTCCTTATCCCACCACTCGTAGTCGTAAGAGTCACCAAGATGGCTTAAGGCAAAGTTTACAGCTGCACTTCTTATCGAATCTGTTGTTGTGACTCTGAGAAGGGCGACGTCATCGTATCTGGACAGGAAGTCAGAAAGAGTTGCTAAAGCAACTCCTGGGTCTGGATTGGACTCTACAACCATCCAGTCACCCACAGAGTAGTCATAGTAGGCTATCATACCTGTATGGGTCCAGTATCCTGGTATGAGCCAGTCGGTTTTCACTCCATGTCCAATTACTATGTCTCCAACCCTCACGTCGGTCGGGTATGGATGCACGTAGCTACCAGAGCTCGTCAAAGCCATTGCAGGTGTTATCAGGACTAAAACAACAAGTAGTAGAAGCAAACCAACTTTTTTCAAATTTTCACCTCCTATTTAATTTTTGATGCTGAAGAATGGAGTTAAATATATACTTTTCGATTTTCGTCAGATTAATCATCATGAGCTAAAATTTTTAACCAACTTTGAGGTGGTTCTTCGCATGATATACTCAAGGCACACAGATCAGGCGAAAGGTATGATACTTGAAAAAATATTGAACGGAGTTACCTGTAAATCCCGTTTTGGGGACTACCTTCTTACAAGACCTTCTCTGATTGTAATTGAAAAACCAGACTNTTCAGGACTTGAGTCCGAGTTCAGCATTTATGAAACCAGGTACGTCTCCAGATTTGAGGAAGTAGCAGATGAGGCAGCGAAGAAGTTAAAGGAAATTCCATTCACAAGAAGAGTTTCCATACCTCTGTGGAGACCGGAAGATCATCTTAGCTCCACCCCAGTATCAATAACTGAGCTGTCTTTCCTGTATGTCGATAAAAAGCTTCATTTAACAGCGTATATACGATCGCTGGAGTGTTTGAACTACTTCGAGAGTAATATTGATTTCTTGTGTTACGCTCTTGAGAGAATTTCCTCGGCCACTCAACTGGAACCGGGAAGTCTTGCAGTGCTGGTTGGCGTTCCTCATATCTATTTGAGGGACATAAAGAGAGCGGAGAAGGAAGTGATTCATGGCAGAGAGGAGTATGGATACAGAAAACTTGCAACTCATATTGTTGACGATTACATCTCTTCTGCTTGGCATTCAGCTCTTGACATAATATATAACTCAGGAAGTTCGAAAGAGACAGAGTGGGGAGAGCTGTTTGAGGGACAAAAGGAGAGTTTGTTTGTTCACAGACTTTTTATTGAAGTTAATAATCCCTGGGAAAACCGCATACATGACAAAGCTCCGTTCTCTGAGAGTTATGGAATTGAGTACACTCACGATTACATTGTTTATGCAAGTAAACTGGATGGGAGGGTGAATGAACCTATTTTAAAGGAAGGTGAGGAGTACAGTTACGCAGAACGAGCAAGATTTTGTGATAGAGATGAGGTCAGGGTTGATCAGCTATATGAAGTTATTGAAAAACTGAAAAAGGATACATGCAGGAGAGATTGTTATGTGGGTATCTCTCGTCCGTGGGATATATCGAGTGATGAACCTCCCTGTCTCAGAGGTTACCAGTTTTTGAAGGCAGACAGATTTCATGGTGTTTTTTACATGCGATCAAACGATGCATATGGAGCTATGCATGCAAATATGTACGCATTCGCTCTGCTTACCAAATATGTTTCTGAATTAACAGGTTTTGGAGGAGATTTCAGATACTGCCACTTTGTTGTGGATGCCCACGTATACTCAGAGTTCATGGAAGCGGTTAGGGACATTTTATACCCCGAGTCGCCCGGTTATGCAGAGTTTATGAAAGGGGGAGAAAAATGAACTCGCTGGGTGAGTATTAAGATGATTCAAAGTAGTCTTCTTCCAAGTCCTTCAACTCGTCAACTTCACCCTCCCTCACAACCTCGCCGCTCACTAATACGTAACCTCTATCTGCCACTTCAAACGCCAGATGCATGTTCTGTTCGACAATCAAAATTGATATCTTTGTCTCTTTCTTAATTCGATTAATCGCATCAGCAATTGTGTCAACAACAACCGGTGCAAGACCAATTGATGGCTCATCTAATAGCAGAAGTTTGGGTTCTGACATTAGGGCTCTACCAATAGCAAGCATTTGCTGCTCTCCACCACTCATGGTTTTCGCTCGTTGCTTACGTCTTTCTCTCAATCTTGGAAAGAGGTCATAAACGTATTCAAGCTTCTCTCTGTTTCCGTTTCCCGCAATCAGGAGGTTATCTTCAACACTCATATCTGGAAACAATCTACGGCCCTCAGGGCTAATGGAAATACCCCTTCTTATACGGAGATGCGGTTTGAGTCGAGAAATATCTTCACCATTGAAGATTATCTTACCTGTGCACTTCACAAGACCACAAATGGATTTTATCAGTGTCGTCTTTCCAGCTCCGTTTGGTCCAAGAACAGCAACAGCTTCTCCTTTCTTTACGTTAATACTGACATTTCTGAGGATCTCTGCCTTGTCATAAAAAGCTCGAAGATTTTCTATTTCAAGCATGAACTCTGGCATATTTTTTACCTAAGTATGCCTGTATAACTCTGTTATCTTTTACAACGTCTTCAGGTTTACCATCAAATATAACTCTTCCTGAATTGAGAACAACAACCCTTTCCGAGACGTTGAACAGTTCTTTAAGCTTATGCTCTATAACAACAAGAGTAAATCCGTCTTCACCCAGATCGTGGATAGTTTCAGCAAGATTCTTTGCTTCTCTGGGACTCAATCCTGAAAAAGGTTCATCGAGTAACAGAACCCGTGGATTTGTTGCCAGTGCCATTGCTATGCTGAGTTTTCTCAGCTCCCCGTGGGAGAGGTTACATGCCAGCCAGTCTCTCTTGTTCCAGAGACCAAAGGTTTTGAGAATTTCGATGGAAGATGGATCACAGGAGTCTACGGCAAGGATGTTCTCCTCTACACTCATATTTTTGAAGACTTTTGCTATCTGGAAGGTTCTGACAAGACCCATTTTTGCAAGTTCATTTGGACGTCTACCCACGATATTCTTACCCTCAAAAATAACCTCGCCGGTGTCTGGATGAAGAAAACCAGAAATTATATTAAATAACGTTGTTTTACCAGCTCCGTTAGGGCCTATTATTCCGAGGCGCTCACCTTTTTCTACTTCAATGTTAACATTGTTTAAGGCTACGAGTTCGCCGAACTTCTTGGTGACATCTCTGATTCGCAGCATGTTAATTTGTTACTGACAGGCAAAATTTAAATATTTTGCTATTTCGTTACACGCATGCGGAGAATGTGTGCTGTGTTGGTAATACTGATATTGTACGGGATGGTACTTGGGAGTGTCTTGGCAGCAGAGAATCAGGAGAGCATAGTAATTGGCGTGATAGGTCCAATGTCCCTCCCAGAAGGCCAAGCAGAAGAAAAGGCTGTGAAGCTGGCAGCAGAGGAAATCAACGCTCAGGGTGGNATTCTTGGAAAGCAGATTAAGGTTGTGGTGGGAGATACAAAACTCGACCCCACTGCAGCAACGTCTGAATTCAGAAGACTCGCAACAGTGGAGAATGCTAAAGTTGTGATAGGAGGTTTTTCGAGTGGTGTTATGCTGTCAATGATGGAGACTATGGCTGAAACAAAAACTCTCTTCTTGGCTGACTCCTCTTCTCCAGCCTGTTCTCAGAAGGTGTCAGATGACTACGAGAAGTACAAGTACTGGTTCAGGATAAGCCAGAATAATGGTTCCACGTTCGCACTCGATCTGGCTGAAATGGTGAAGTTCCTGAAATCGAGTGGTTATGATGTAAAGAAGGTCTACATAATCAGAGATGAACACATCTGGACCGATGCGGTTATGAAAGATCTTGAACCACTTCTCAGTGAAGAAGGCGTTGACATCGTAAAGGACGTTCGAGTTCCAAGGGGGTATTCTGATTATGAACAGCTAATTTTGGAGGCGGAGGAAATGGGTGCAGATCTCATAATGCCTATTCTCGCCATTGCAGGTACGGGTGATATACTTGCGAAGCAGTGGGCAACTTTACAGCCAAATCTACTTCTTGCGGGACACGATCTGGCAGCGATAGATTATCAGTTCTATGACAAGACTAATGGGATGGCAAATTATGAGATATTCCTCGCTGATGGAGGTGCTCTTGTATCTGCACCGCCTACTGACATGTGCAGAAAATTCATTGAAGCCTACAAATCGAAGTATGGCCATTATCCGGAGTCTCATCAGGCATATGGTGCCTACGATGCTGTGTATCTCTACAAGATGGTTGTTGAAGAGGCTTACAAGGCAGGCGAAAGTGACCCATTCAACCCCGATGTCCTCGTAAAGTATTTGGAGAGGATAAATGCTTCAAATCCGGTGGAACTCACACGCACAATAGCATTTACAAAGAACCACGATCTGATGTGGGGNGATAACTTTGTCAGAAACTGGGTTTCACAGTGGCAGGATGGAAAACAGTACATAATCTATCCGAAGAGTGTTGCGAATGGTGAACTGAAACTCCCACCTTGGATAAAGAAGGAGGAAGTACAACCACAGACACCCTCTCAGACTCCAGAAGAAACTGTAAAGAAAACCCCTGAAGAGAAGAAAACACCGGGGTTCGAAGTAGCGGTAGCTATAGTGGCANTCATTTCAGCCTTGGCAGTGAGAAAGAGGTTCAGATGACCTAAATGGAAGGCTTTAAGTAGCCTACCATACGCGGCAACACCAAATGATAGAGGTACTACTGAAGATACTGATCTTTGGTGCAGTGATTGGAGGCATATGGGCTCTGGTAGCCTCAGGTTTTTCTTTTATTTTTGGTGTTGCAAGAGTCCTAAATTTTGCACATGGAACAGCTTTTGTTGCATCAGCTTATTTGGCAGTTTTTCTGCTTAGTCAGAATTTTGATCTGTACACGTCACTTCTTGCAGGTGTTCTGTTTTCTGGAGTTGTAGGTGTTTGCGTTTACACAGCGATCTACCGAATTCGGGAGCATGAGGTCATGGTTATCATAGTTACCCTTGCANTAGCACTTCTTGCTGANCAGATTCTCCTTCTGAGCTTTGGAGACCGGGGTATATCTATCGTACCGGTTATGTCTGGTGTACAGAACATTTTTGGGCTGAGAGTCACAAATATGAGAATTCTTTCATTCTTTCTGGCAATAGCAACGATTGCGGCACTTGAACTTTTCATCAACAGGACAAGAGTAGGCAAAATGATTATGGCAACTTCTCAGGACAGCGAGGCAGCAATGCTCATGGGGATAGATGTGGAAAAAATGTATCTTCTGACCATGTTTATTTCCTCCATTCTTGCCGGTATAGCCGGNCTTCTTTATGCCCAGATCTACGCCGTTACTCCCGAAGTTTCACTGAGAGCTCTGATATATGCTTTTGCTATAGTGATACTCGGTGGATTGGGCAGCATTCGAGGCAGCATAATTTCAGCCTTTCTTGTTGGCTACGTAATTGTGGCAACAACAACGTTTCTTGGAGCAAGGTGGTCTGAGTTTGTGATGTTGCTGACGATCATCGCAATACTGATTGTAAGGCCTACNGGTCTATTTGGGGTGGAAGAATGATGATCGGAATNTCTCGAACNGCACTTGTGCTTATTGCATTTGTGTTATTTGCTCTTCTACTTCCGTCATTNGTTCCTGAAGCTTTTGTTTATATAATAGGGCTGTCTTTTCTCTTTGCAATCATAGTTGTGAGCTGGGATTTAATGGTGGGGTATACCGGGCAGGTAAATCTTGGTCATACAACTTTCGTCGGGCTTGGAGCTTATACAGCAGCCCTTCTCCAGGTTCCGGCTCGTGCAGGGTTGGACATNCATGTACCCCTTTATCTGTGCATAATTGCCGGGGGGCTGGTGGCCGCAGTCTTTGGATTTCTGATAGGTGTAATCACTCTGAGACTGAGGGGTTATTACTTTGCTCTTGTAACAGCCATACTCCCGCTTGTATTCATGCAAACAGTCTTCATCTGGAGAGATATTTTCGGTGGGGAGGAAGGTTTTTCAATAGGTCTTGAAAACTCNTTCTCAGAGTCGATTGTGGGGAAATATTACGTAGCTCTTGCGATAATGCTGGTCTCAGTCGTGATTATGTACTCCATTGTCAGGAGTAGAGTTGGCTTAAAGTTCAAAGCAGTCAGGGAGGATGAAGAACTTGCTGAATCTGTGGGGATAAATACGACAATGTACAAGGTTCTTGCATTTGTTCTGAGCTCCTTTTTCGCTGGTGTTGCGGGAGCATCAATCGTGGGTTATAGAATTACTGTTGGTCCGGATCTGTATGGAGTACCTCTGATGCTTCTTGTAATTCTATCAGCAGTGCTTGGAGGACTTGGTACAATTTTTGGGCCATTGTTCGGAGCGATTGTGATCTATCTTGCTAAAAACTGGTGGCTAAAGGAATTTATTAGCACTTTTTCCCTTCCCTTCAACGACGAAATAGTTCTCTACCTGATACTCATCGGAATAGGGATTTTCATGCCCAGAGGAGTTTACTATGAACTTGTGGATCTGATGCGGAGGTTCAAGTCCAAAAATATTAAGTCGGGTGGGTAGACATAATTAAATCTCGAGCAAGTGTTCATACTTCTCAATCTCGACTATTTTTATTTCTGTTAACCTCTTCAGGAACTCCTTTGGTGGAACAGCCCCTTCAGGNGCGAAAACCCCTGCACTGTCAATTTTACCCTCCGCTATCATCACAGCTCCAAGTGCTGCAGGTAATGCGGTAGCTTTAACAGCAGAAGCTTCAGCAATGCCGTAGAGTATTTCCCTTTTCTCTCCACCAGCTTCTCCCGTTATCTTTGTGGCTATCCCAACCCCGTAGAGTGCAAATTGTTCTCCAAATCTTTTGACAGTTTCCTGTGTTATTTCGATTATGACCTCCATTGGAACTATCTCAGGAAGATGTTCTGTCAGAGTAACCATGATATCCCTGACAGCCATTTCTTTGTCGCCAATTGGTATCTTTTTTAAACCAGTGAAGCCGAGCATGGAGAAGTACTTGGTAAGTTCAGCCATGATTGAAGGCCACACAGTTCCCTTGTTGGTTACCCTTTTCACGTTGATGTAACGTGGAATGGTTACGGGTTCTGGGTGTCCAACATTGTATACTTCAATATGCCCTATTGGTTCGGGGAATTTCACGGTTTCAGGTTCGGAAAGAGCGGGAACATCGATCCATTTTCCATCTCTGTATGAGGGTATCTTACCGTCACTGGCATGGAAGTAATGGGCAATTATTGCCGGCCCCATTGTTGGATCGAGTGATGTCCATGCCCAGTAAGTGTCTATTGCCTCAACAGAATCCATTTTTTCGGCACCGTAGCGGGCAAGAACGTTTGTTATTCCAGGTGTAGCACCCAGGCCGATTATAGCTGTTATTCCGGCTTTTTTAGCGTCTTCGTTCAGATCAAGACACTTCTTCGTCGCATCGTAGTCATCATCTACATCAACAAAATTAATTCCTGCTTCAATAACAGCTTTTAAAACAGCCTCTCCAAAAATGTAGTAGGGTCCGACAGCGCTGAGCACGACATCTGATCCTTTCACGACATCTCTAATGCTTCCAGGGTCTGAAGCATCGACTTTCACAGCTTTGCCGTTTACTTCTCCTGCCACACTTTCGGCCTTCTGCAGGTTGATGTCTGCAACAACTATCTCTCCATCNGGAGCAATTTTTGAAAGTTCTCGAACAATTCCAGAGCCTATATGTCCTGCACCTCCCAGAACACAGAATTTCATGTATTACCACCTCACCAATNTATGTGATCAATTGTTACTATTGTATTAAACTTTTTGGAAGTTTTATTCTGGTCCCATTCCAAAGGACTCTGTATATCTTTTTCTGATCTCTTCCTCGCTCATGAATTCCTTCTCATACTCAATCAACTCACGGAATCTGCCAATTTCAAATAAACTCATCAAATCTGAAAGTCTGTGATTTTTAACCTTCCTCTCAAAATTAATTTGTGCTTCTGTGCCTTTATCCAGAACATTTTTGTAGAAATCCCAGACAGCAACTGCAGCAACATGAAGAGGAGTTATCGGGAATACTACTGCCGAGATCCCCAGTTTTTTCAATCTTTCGATGGGTATTCGAGGTGATAATCCGGTGGGGTGATATGCAACGGGAACATCAACAGCCTCCACAACCGCTTTTATCTCGTCCTCACTCAGGAGCACATCTGAGGCGACGATATCAGCTCCAGCTTCAGCATATAGCTTTAATCTTCTGATAACTTCCTCCATTCCACCTCCCACCGCATTTCTGGCATCAGTTCTTGCGATTAATACTAAGTTTCTTCCCTCGTCTCTAATCACCTTCTTTGAAGCTTTTATCTTTCCAACCATTTCGTGAGCTGAGATCAGAATCTTTCCCCTGAGATGTCCACATCTCTTTGGGATTTCCTGATCCTCGATGTGAATGGCAGCTGCTCCAGCTCTGATCATTTCTCTGACTGTCCGTACTACATTAAGCACGTTTCCATATCCAGCTTCAGCGTCAGCCACGACAGGTAGTTTTGTTGCTGATGTTATGCATCTGACATTCTCTATCATTTCAGTAGCAGTCAGAAGACCCATATCTGCGAGTCCGTATCTCTCCAGAGATGTACATGCTCCAGAGACGTAGATCACTTTGAATCCACAGATTTCTGCCATTNTGGCATAAAATGCATTGTGAGCTCCAACAACTAAAACTGGGTTATTTTTCTTATCAGAAAAAAGTTCTCTTAGCTTTTCCTCGGGCTGCATTCTCATCACAATCAATGGTGAAGGTGTGTTGATTTAAAGTTTTTATTTGTGTTTTGACAGAAGATATTAAATTACTGCTGCTGAATTCCGCTGAGGACCCGTAGGGTAGCGGACATCCTGGGGGTCTCCGGAACCCCCGACCCGGGTTCAACTCCCGGCGGGTCCGTTAGGATTTTTTATAAGACTTTTAAACTAAATTAAGTTTTGTTGCTATTCAGCTAAGTTCTTGTCNGAGTATTTGTTCAGGGTTTTCTCNNTATGGTTCAATGTTTTTCACCATATGGAGAAATAAACCAGTCGCTAAACANGAGTTACCTGAGAAAAAGAGAGATGGGTATGTATTCTCCTTGGCTTAGTAACACCAAATTATGTCACAAGATTTTTATTTTAAAAATAGAAGTGAAGAACATGAGAGACTTTGTGGAGAGTCTCGCAAATTTTCTCGATGAGGATGATGTTAAGATGCTCAAAGCTGTGAGTTCAGACCCAATAATTCTCCACTCTCTTAAAAGGATATTTGAGCATCCTGAAAAAGTTAGCAAGTACATGATTCTTCTTAAAGATGCACCTACCACAGTTTATCTTGTTGCCAAGATTGCTGAAAGACTCTCAAGATATCTTGAAGGTGAGGATGAGTCAAAGTGCTTTGGAATATTTCTGACTTCCATGCGAGAACTCAAGGATTGCAAAGATAGAAAAATTGTTCAAAATATGTTTCTGTTGCTTAGNGAGGCTATTGAAAGAAGATTAATGGAGGGAAAGTATGAAGANGCTGCAAAACTTGTTATGGAGTTTCAGGAATTTGGATTTAAAAGCTACATAAAAAAGATACTGTTCTTTGCTCTTGAAGTGTCTGAGGATGGAGATTACAAAAGGGCGATGAGAATTCTGGATCTTCTTCCTTCATCTGATGAAGTTTCTGCTTCAAAAGCAAGTGTTCTTCTTGAGTGGGGCAAGTCTATAGCGGTTAGAAATCCTGAAGCAGGACTGAGGAAAATTGAGGAGTCACTGAAACACAGGGAAACACCTGAGGCGAAACTTGCAATGGCTGAGATCTATGAGANTATTGGAAATTACGAGAAAGCCTACTACATTTATTCNTCTCTGAGAAATGTCTATCCGGGTATAGAGAAGAGAATATCCAGAATGTTGATGGAGTGGGGTGAAGAGAGTTCGGATGTTGAGAAGCTGAAAGAAGCTTACAACCTTGCTCTTGACGATAAAATACTTGCCGAAGAAATAGCGAGAAGAATAAGGAGGTTGTCAGGCGGAGAATTCAAAGAAGCCCTATAAAAGTTCTATAGACTCTCTGGGTCATATCCAAGAACGGCGACCCACCACCATCTTGCCATATCTACAAGATCCTTACTGAAAGCTCCTGACAGTCTGTATTCTCCGTTTTTGAGGGATATCATCCCAGCTCCAAGTAGTTTGTTTCTCATTGAATAGAACGAAGACCTGACCATTCCCAGTTCTTCCAAAAGCCATTCCCATTCATCCACTCTCAGAGGTTTTCCGCTTTTCTGTCTNTCCTCGATTATCTCTATAAACTTAATTGCCTTCAATGCCACATCCTCTTTCCTGAACACCCTNCTCATCAATTCAAGCATGGGATTCTTTGACTGGGAAACNCTTGATCCGGAGGCTGAGCGGACAACTATTGAGGTTGAAGTTTTTGGTGCATCTTTCACTTTCACGCTCAAAAAGTATGATGAGGAAGATTTAAGCTTTTGTCTGAAGAATGGTTTTATGGNCTCAGTCGTGAACCCGACCATGAACTCAACTCTCCATGAGGCAAAACTGTATCGAAGAGCTGGAAGTGAAGCACTCTGCCAGTTGTGCTGGAGATTTTGCAAGATAAAAGATGGTTACTCCGGTTTCTGTAAAGTCAGAGTGAACAAGGGAGGGAGGTTGTACACCCTGACTTACGGGAAACTTAGCGCTCTTGAGAGCAGACCTATCGAAATAAAGCCGTTTTTTCACTTTTTACCGGGTTCTACAAGCATGACATTCTCGACTTACTCGTGCAATCTCACTTGTCCGTGGTGTCAGAACTGGAGACTCTCGAAATCTCTGCCCGATGGTCAGTATATCAGCCCGCATCAGGTTGTTGAGAGAGCGATGATATTCGGTGATGACAGCACGTGTGCAAGTCTAAATGAGCCAACCTTACTGTTTGAATATCTGCTTGATGTTTTCTCTCTTGCCCAGAAGAGAGGTCTGATGAATACTATGGTTTCAAACGGTTACATGTCGGTACTGGCGTTGAAAGAGCTGGAAAGGTCAGGTCTGAACGCACTGAATGTTGATGTAAAGGGAGATGAAGAGGTTTACGAGAGATACTGCGGTGGAAGAGTAAAATACGTGTGGAAGGTTATATCTGAAGCTATCAAGCTGGGTATTCACGTTGAGGTTGTGTGTTTGGTTATTACAGATATTAATGACAGTGATGAATGTCTGATGGACATTGTGGAGAATCACCTAAGGTATGCTGGTNGTGAGATACCCATCCATTTTACCCGTTATTTTCCAGCTTACAAGTTTAAGAATCCCCCTACTCCAGTGGAAANTCTTGAAAAGGCCATTGAAATGGCAAAAAGAAGGGGGATAAGTTTTGCATATATTGGGAATGTTCCAGGACATAGATATGAGAATACTTACTGTCCAGAATGCGGTGAAACTCTGGTTAAGAGATACCATNTTAGAGTTTTTGAAAATAGAATCGAAAACGGTAGGTGCTGGAGGTGTGGTAGGGAGATTTATGGAATTTGGATTAAAAATAAAATAAAAAAATAATTTTTTAGCCTCCTGCCAGAATTGCATTCAGCACTGCAATCAGATCACTGAAGTTCACGACGGTNTCTCCATTCACGTCGTACTGCGGTGTATTAAGACCAGAGAGAATTGCATTCAGCACTGCAATCAGATCACTGAAGTTCACGACGGTATCTCCATTCACGTCGGCAGGACTTCCACCGTATGCGAGTTGTGCAATGTTGTTATCTTCATTTGACTCGATTATTGCATTCTCGCGATCGATGACCACATACACCTTGTACTTCTTCCCGGTTGCCGGAATCAAGCTTGTTGTGATGGATATGTCGATATAACCTCCGGCCGGGACAACTGGTAGGATTGTCTCNCCAATCTTGTTTGGATTGATTGTTATGTAGGGATTCGGGCTTGTGTACTCAATAGAGCTGTTGTAAATTTCGACTGTTACCAGATTAGCATCTGTACTGCCTGTATTCCTCACTCTGATGTNGAGAACAAGATTTCCTGAAGCATTTGTTGACATGGATACATCTTTTTCGGTAACGACAAGGTCTGGAGATGGAGAAATCAGTAGCGGTATGCAGGCAATGTTGTTTGAGATGTCAATGTCTAAATCTGAGGAATTGACGACAATCGAAAGATTGTGCATTCCAGATGAGGTATCCCAGCTGAAAGACACATTCGTGCACTGCCCAGCTGTGAGGGATACGCCGTACTGAGATGCAATTATATTACCGCTGAACCAGCAGCCAGAGTTATTTTCGTAAATTAATATGGACACATTGTTTGCAGTAGCAGAACCATTATTACAGACTTTAACATCAATCTGAACTGTCCCTTCACTTGTAGAAGTCATTGAAACCCATTCAGGCAGTATTTTAAGGTCTGGGGAGAGTAAGAGATTTACCTCTCTAAAGTTGTTTGTTTCATTTGATTCTGTAATCAGGTTGTTCATGTCCACAAATACGAATAGTGTTTCGGTAACATCCTGAGGTGAGACCTCCCACTGCTTTTCAACGCAACTACCTGGTTGTGGAGATAGGTAGCTGCTTCCAACGGTGTTGTTATGCGCGTTGATAAGTGCCACATTAACGTTTGTGCTAATGGATCCACCATTGCAAATTTCTGCGATGATGGTCACACCATTTGATGTGTATTGGTAACTGACATTTCCTACATAGAAGTCATACAGCAGGAAAGACTTCGTTGCCTCATTATTGGACTCATTTATCTCACTTATAGCATCTCCATAGTCCACCACGACTCTGATGGTGATATCGGAGGTGTAGGGTACGGTCCACGGAACCGAAACTGTTGAGTTGGTTGTGGCGTCGAGATGTGTTATTGTCTCGGTTCCAATCAGNTTATTGTTTGCATAGAAAGCCACTCGAATGTTGTCCATTCCGAGGTCTCCAAGGTTGTGTACCTTTGCAGAAACCTGAATTGTCTCTCCTGGGTATGGAACTTGGTCTGAGAGAGATATATCTGATTCAAATACTGCTGCATCGTAGCCGACTGGGTGAAGGAGGTAATAGAGGTTAGAAGACCCTTCAATTGGAATGTAGTTGAAGAAGGTGGTACTTCTTTTCATGTAGGCTACAAGTATGTTGTTACTGGATGTCAAGCCTGCAGAAATCTGCCATTCAGCAGGTTCATCATCTGTAAGCTGTCTTGCTTTACTCCAGTGAGCATTTGCTCTGTCATAAACAGCGTAAAGGATGTCCTGACCTTTATCTGACCCTCCCTGCCATACAAGTACAACATTGCTGTCGGGGTCGGTGATAAGCTGGTTCTCGTATATTGAACCAGATTCAGCTGCAATTTCGGGTGTCATCCAGCTACCATCGTATCTCGAAGTGTAAAGAATGTCCCAGCTCTCATTCCCCATACTAAGTGCATCTCTCACNACCCATGCCAGGATGATATCTCCACTGGTATCGTAACCCAGAGATGGGGAAGCATCTTCGTAGTTGTCAAAGGTTAGTCTTAATGGTGTTGACCAGCTAACTCCATCGAACACAGAGTAGTACAGTTCTCTATCCTCTGTTGTNGTCTCATTCCCGTCAGTATCTTGAATCCATGCACAGACTGTGTAAAGATTGGATGAGGTTACGACTGGACTTTCGTCAACTGCAACATTCGAGGCGACGAGTGAGGTTTGCCAGGCTGAACCATTCCAGATTGCAAAGTGGATGTTTCTATCGTATATTGTGGTGAGATTGCTGTCCATATCCTCTACCCAGACAAGTAGCACGTTCCCGTTCTGGGAAGATGTTATGTAATGGAGCCCATCAAATACGCTGTTGTCGGTAATCTTTGCTGGAGCTGTCCAAGTCTTGGTGTCATAATCGTAAACCGAATATGCGAGTTCGACACTATCGAGAAACGTCTCCGGATCAGTCGAAGATGTCACAGTTGGATCATCAACAAGCAGCCAGACTGCAACGGCATTCGCCGTTCCAAATGCGACCCTGGGCTGCCAGTCAATCAGATAGTTGTTGGTAATTGAAGAGGGAGAGGACCAGNCTGTACCGTTCCATACTGAGTAGTAGATTTCCTGTCCTATCACCTCAGGTTTTGTGACATCATCGTGTGTCCATACAAGAATTGCATACTGTCCACCCGTTGCAACCCATGGATAAGCGTAGTGATAGAGATTCTCGACTATCACGTTCTCCTGTACTGCCAGTGAGTTCAGCGTGGGTTGGTTCAGAGCATTAACCCTCACAGCGGACCCCCTGAAAATCGCATAGTTTGATCCAGCGTAGTCTCTCGGAACGGGTTCCCATTCAGTGGTTGTAGCACTTAGAAGGTAACTCTTACCAGAAATTCCGGTTGATGTGGGTGGGTAAGACCATTCATATGAGGCCTGTTTGCTCTTTTGGTAACCGAACATCGAGAAAGTACCCTTGACGTAAATCTTCACAGCTACGCTTCTGAAGTAAGGTGAGGGAACACCGAAGGTCATTGATGGTTCTCCTCCAACAGCTACCTCGACGCCTCTTGTCCTCTTTCCGATNTTACCAACTCCTTCGATGGCCGTTTTCAGTTTAGCTGTGGTCTCCTCCCAAGCAAGACCAGGGAAGAATCCAGTTCCACTCTCATCCTCCTTGAAATGCAGAGTTCCCTCTACGCCTGGAATGATTTTAACCGCAATCTTCCCGAGATCGAGTTTCCAGATTTTGAGGTGGAACTGTAAAGCAGGAATTGTTACAGTTCCATCGATGACACCATCTGCACCTTTCAGCTTTATCTTCGGTGGGATGTATTTTTCCAGACCAACTGTTGCTGAGACCTTTGGTGCTATTGACGCCTCTTTTCCTGCAACAGCGACACTTACACCCCCTCCTCCATAGCCAGTGGCACTTCCATCAGTTTTGAACTCGAAGCCGTAAAGGAACTGAATCTCGATACCATATTTGCCCTTCACAATTGGTATCCAGCTCGGGATCGTAATTGTTGCTTTAATTGGGGGATCTGGCAGATTTTTCTCATACTGGTATGCGAAAATATTGTCGTGAGCAAGATTTGTAAGGGCCCAGCCTGCAAAATGCACACCTCCAGCATAGCTCAGTAAAATAAATTCTTCCAGCCAGCTTGGAATGTCTACTATTGCTGGTTTTACAACATATGTGTCGGATGGAACTCCACTGGGACTGTATGCTGTGATTTTAAGAACACTTTCGTGGTTAAGCTGTCCCATATCGAATTCTGCACTCCAGCCATCGTTTCCGTTTGAGTCTACTTTAACATTTCCATCCATATCGAACTCAACTTTCGCAACCTCTCCATCGGTCTCAACATAGTACGTGTTTTTCACACTTACACCAGGCAGGAAGTATCCCTTGTACTTCGATTTTACACCCAGGATCTGCGGTCCTTCAAGTTTCTTCCTTGCGACGTTGTTACTCTCATCACTCTCTTTTATAGCATTGTCAGGATCGACGATCACCTGAATTACATGATCAGTATTTGCTGGATGCCATGTTACGTAAACGTAGTTAGATCCTGGATTGAGATTAACGTTTTGAGTACTGATCTTGGTTCTTGTTCCACTCTTTAAATCAAGATCGTAGAATTCCACCTTTACAGTCATCGGGTCTTCTCCATTACTGTATCGAACATTCACCCTGACATTTACAGTGAAGGAGGATGTTTTGGTGACGCTGGTGAACTCAATGTCAGAATTGCTGACGGAGAAGTCTGGTTCAGAAACAACTTCTATGCGTACAGTCCTGCTATCCTGTCTCAGACCTGAGTTTTTATCGTATATTATTGCTTCAACTGTGTAAGTCCCTGTCTTTGCATCCTGAGGAATCTGGAGTTGTCTATTTACGTGGGTAACAACTCCCTGTGTCAGTGCAACATCACCTGACGTTCCGCCTATGTTCATGCCGTATATGTCAAAGAGATTGGTTTCAAGAACCACGGTCTGGGATTGCTGGTCTGTTGTTATGCCAATATCAACATTAACAGTTTCTCCTGGCTTGTAAGATTCCTTATCAGTCTCCATTGAAACGATTTCCGCGTTGCCACTCACACCACCATTTATTATTAGCTGAGCCCAGTCAACTTCAACACACCAGCAGTCCTGCGAGAGCGTGTCAATGTATATAACCACATGATTCACTCCTGGTTGTCCACCAACGGCACCATTAATCCAGGAGGGATCAAGGACGAATGTGACTGTACTCCATGTATCGTCAGCTCCGGTGAGTTTTCCCAGATAGTGTCCGTTGAAGTAAACCTTGTCAACCTCACAGAGACCATCACAATCCTCTCCACAGTATTCGTCAACGTCGTAAACTGATAAAGTTAGAACAGCGGACTGTATCTCGGAGTCGTTGGTATTGACGTACATATCAAAGTATATGGTGCTTGGGTAGCATAGATACTGGTCAAGTGTACCACCGCTTGTCACGAAAACGGTCTCTCCACCCGAATTCTGTATTGCAAGATTTCTCTCAGCGAGAATGCTGCTGGTCTTTAGAGAAATCCCAGCCTCACATGACCCCGCTACGGCACCAGGCATTGTAGCGATTACAATGGCAATAAAGAGAGTCGCTGGTATCACTAAACTTTTACTCTTACGTGACAAATTTTCCATTCTTTACACCACCGCCATACTCTCCTCCCATCACAGGACGCTAACACAAATTTTTCGGATTTGATACTTTAAAATCTTTCGAAAATCGGAATATATATACCGGTCTTCTCTTCATTCATCTAACAAAAGTGGCATAGTAACTTCCAATCTGATATAACAAATTTATTCTTTGCAGTCTCCTGTTTCGTTGAAAAGTGTTTGAAGCATCGTTTTATGCGGCAGCATTTCCGCTGATCTGACAAGATTTAACTATGTTCGAAAACGATGAAAAACTCGAAAGATTTATAATTTTATTGCGACATCTTCGCTCATGACCTCCATGAAACTCTTTGAGCCGATTGAAATCGGAAAATTGAAGGTTAAAAACAGAATTTTGATGCCAGCTGGCGAAACGAATTTTCATACACCTGAGGGTGGAGTTACCGATCAGTTAATTGAATTCTATCGTGAGAGGGCTAAAAACGGGATAGGATTTGCAGTGGTTGGTATAGCGAAAATTGAACCTCAGTTTTTTGGTGGCATTGCAATTTATGACGACAAGTTCATTTCGGACTTAAGGAGAATCGCGGATGTTTTCCATGAGTACGATGTGAAATGTGCAGTTCAGCTGTGGCATCCAGGAAGATACGAAGTTTCCTTGGATCCGGATCGGGTTCCGGTTGCGCCATCTCCCATACCCCCTCCGATATTTATGAAAAAAGTTCCCAAAGAGCTAACCAAGGAGGAAATTCTCAAGATTGAAGATGAATTCGCAGACGCTGCTGTTAGAGCAAAGAAGGCAGGATTTGATGCAGTCGAGCTTATTGGGTCTGCAGGATATCTGATCTCTCAGTTTTTCAGTCCGGCTACAAACAAGAGAACTGATGAGTATGGTGGGAGTATTGAGAACAGAGCTCGTTTTGCTGTTGAGATAATAGAGAAGGTGAAGGAAAGGTGTGGCAGTGATTTTCCTGTTTTGATAAGAATTCCGGGGGATGAATTCATTGAAGGTGGAAATACTGTTAAAGAGATGAAAATTATAGCAAAAATCCTTGAAAATGCAGGAGTAGACGCCATAAATGTTATGGCAGGCTGGCACGAATCAAAAAGACCGCTCATAACGATGCTTGTGCCCAGAGGCGGATTTGCATACCTTGCGGCGGAGATAAAAGAAGCTGTTGATGTCCCGGTTATAGCTTCTCACCGTATTAATGATCCGCTGGTTGCAGAGAAAATACTCCAGGAAGGCAAGGCAGATATGGTGGCGATGTTCCGTCCACTTCTCGCAGACCCGGAGCTACCAAAGAAAGCAATGGAGGGACGGTTTGATGAGATAAGGAAGTGTCTTGCATGCAACCAGGGATGTATGGACAGAATCATGCAGGTTCAACCAGTAACGTGCATGGTAAATCCTGCGGTTGGAAGGGAGCCGGAATTTAGGAATCTGAAAGCTGAACGTAAAAAGAAGGTTGTTATCGTAGGTGGTGGTCCGGGAGGCTGTGAGGCAGCGGAAATCTTGGCAAAGAAAGGACATGAGGTTATACTTTTTGAAAAGACAGACAGACTTGGAGGTCAGCTCAACATAGCAGCAAGGTCTCCGTTGGCGTACGAGTTTGCAGAAGTTGGGAGGTACTTCATGGCTGTACTTCCAAAGCTTGGTGTTGATGTCAGATATGGAATTGAGGCAACAGCGAGTGATGTTCTGGCTGAAAATCCAGACGTAGCGATAATAGCAGTTGGCGCTTCTCCTTTGATTCCCGAAATACCCGGAGTTGAGAATGCTGTAACTGCTTTTGATGTTCTGCTTGATAAAGTGGGGGTGGGAGACAAAGTAGTGGTCATAGGAGGTGGAGGAGTTGGATGTGATACAGCAGCCAAACTCGCTGACGAAGGAAAGAAGGTAACAATTGTCGAAATGCTATCGAGAATAGGCCAGGACATAGGAGTGAGTACAAGATGGACGGTTCTTCTGTACCTCAGGCAGAAAGGTGTGGAAATGCTAACCCGAACAAAAGCTATTGAAATCAAAAAGAACGCGGTAGTCGTTGAAGCAGACGGAGAGAGGAGAGAACTGGAGTGTGATACTACTGTACTCGCTGTAGGAACGAAATCCAACGATGATATCTACGAAGAACTCTCNGGGAAAGTTCCCGAATTATACAGGATTGGTGACTGTGTTAAACCTGCCAAGGCTATTGATGCTATCCACACAGCAGCAAATCTCGCCCTCAAAATCTAANAAGTTTTTGAGCAAAAAGCATTTAAGTTTTTTATCAACAATTTTATTTCATGGAAAATAACAGGAGACCTTCCAGAATACCAACTGGCATACCCGGTCTCGATGAGTTACTGGGTGGTGGATATGTGAAAAACACGGTTAATACTCTCATAGGTACTACGGGAACAGGTAAAACGATCTTTTCCATTCAATTTCTACTGGAAGGATTGGAAAGGGGAGAGGATTGTATTTACATCTCATTCGATCTGGAAAAAGAGGACTTTGAAAGAGTTACGGAATCTCTTGGGTGGAAAGTAGCAGACTACATTGAAAGTGAGCAGCTAAAGGTGATGAAGTTTCATGTAGAAGATACATCCTTTTTGAACAGTGGGATAATGAAAACACTTGGGCAACTTGCTGAGTCAGCTAAGCATGAGCACGAGGTTAGAATTGCCATCGACTCGTTCACAC
This sequence comes from Archaeoglobus sp. JdFR-41, assembly GCA_002010285.1. GTDB lineage: Archaea > Halobacteriota > Archaeoglobi > Archaeoglobales > Archaeoglobaceae > JdFR-41. The sequence goes on from MTNC01000038.1 coordinate 54,026, forward strand.
CGCTTATAACTACAATTGATGAGAGGGCAAGAGCGGACGTTGGTTGGTTTTTTAGAAATTTGCGCACAGCAGGAACAGCTGTCATAACACTCGAAGAACCATTTGATGGGAGAATTAATAGCTCCCTTGAGATCCCTGCTTTTCTTTCAGATTGTGTAATCCACCTGAAGAATATAGGATATGGGGAAATATATAGCAGAACTCTTAGAATTGTCAAACACAGATTCTCTTGGCACAACGAGGGAGTGTTTCCATACTCCATTGTTGAAGGAATTGGTGTTGTTGTTGAAAATAAGAGATTCGAAGGGTTCAAGGTAGATGTTAGCAAGCTAAGGGTGTCTGAATTTGCAAAAACAAAGATTCTAAAACTTGCAGAGGAGGGCATAATATCAGAGAAGGACATTGAAAAAATAATAAAGAGGATCTTATGAAGAATGAATTTCGTAATGTGCTGAAACCGTTGATTCTGGATGAAAATGTTCTTCTGGTTGCAGTGTATCAGATAGATGGCACTCCAATCTTTGTTGAATCTAAGAAAACAAAGGGTATACTTGATGTCATTTACTGGCTTGAAAGACAAATTCAGGGGTTGATTTACTATATTTATTCCGCCCAGCTAAGTGATGCGGAGTTCAGGTTCAGAGATTATTATGTTGTTCTCTATCCGATCTCGAGGTCGTTGGTTCTTGGANTTCTTGCAACGCTCGATGTGTCTGCATATAAGTTAAGGGTTGATTTGACATCTATAAGGGAAATACTGAGAAAGAGAATTTCAGAGGAGAGTGGTTATGGAATATGAATTTCTGTATACTCCTTTTCCAAATCCAAAGGTGGCACTGAGAGATCTGAATGAAAAGCTTAAAAGTCGAGAGGTTGAGCCAAGTCTGGGGATATTTTTCCTTACAGGCAATCTTATAGATTACCACAAACAATTTTCAGATCTACTTAACTGTAATACGGTTTGCATTCCTGTGGAGGGGTATGTAAAACCTCCGGAAATATGGATGCGTGGTGCAGCTCTACTTCTTCTCGATGCCAAGTACAGATTATATAGGTTTCATGGATCTACGGAAAGAGTTTGTGATTTGATGTCAGCGGCAAAGAAGTACAGAAGCAACATACTTGTCTATCCAGTCTTTAATTTCGTGAAGAGACTCGACGTAATCCAGGCACTTTTTAGAGAAAGACGATATCACTGGAGTTACTCGAGAGGTGATAAAAGCGCTCTTGTAAGAGCGTCTAAGTTTCTGGAAGACAAAATGGTTTACCCGATTAACAAAATGTTGATACCTTTCAGAGATAAGGNTCTGACAGCGGTTTCGCTTAATATATTTCCGATGGAGGTGAAATACGGGCATCCTCTGATCTCTGTCAATGGCAAAAAGCTTGGTAGAGGTGTAGTAATGATAAGTCTACGTGATGATATTGGAGTTACCTACTCTGATACGATGCCAGAAAGAGGTAAGAACCCAGAGGAAACAATGGAAATTTTAAAAAACGAATATGATTTTGTGGAAAGAGTTAAAGTTGAAAAAGCTGGGGTTACAGTTGGTTATGTTAATGGGAAGCCAGCTGTGGAGTATATAAAAGAAGTATGGGGTTTTGTGAGTTATCAATACGAATTGGGTTCTGAAGTTGATACTGATCTCAAAACTGGAAAGTTTTTTGGTTCATCCCCCTATGGCTACGGGTTCATCAGCGAAGAAACATATGGACATGCTATTTTGGGCGTGCTTGATTATCCTCTGAAGTTATATCCTTCCTTATTCAATCTTGACAAATTCAGTGAGGATGCGCTTGCTATAGTTGTAGAATCATCCAGAGAGGGGTGGAACGAAAAACTCGAAAGAATATTTGAGGAGGATAACTCCAACATATTTTTTATAGATCAGCACTTTGTACTCCTCTACCGTGATAATATTTCGGATCTTCTAAGATACATTCACAAGGATTCAATTGGTGTTTTTACTTCTTATCCTGGTCTTACTTCACCGAATTTAGGCAAAAATTACATGACAGAGGTGGATAAGAAGATATGCATGAATCTTACGAGCACAGCAATTTTGATGGAGGTATAAAGAATCTTTAACTTACCAAGAAATTCCCATAAAACGCACCGCCGCAAAGCAGCAGGAGAGATGAAAGATACGAAAAGATATAAGCTTTAATCAAGCCAGCATTTTCTATTGCTATTTTCCAGTTATTTTTTGCAAGTTTAACTGTTACATAGNTAACTACTGTAATTGGAATTAGAGCGATTAAGCAGGATATCGGGAATATTGTGACTGAAAATATAGCAACCGAAAGATAATAAAGGAAATTCAGGGTTAGTGAAGCTTTTATAAGTTGTCCAGGGCTAAATACTACTGCCAGTGTTTTATATCCGGCTTCTTCGTCTGCGGTGATATCCTTGAGGTCTTTCATTACCACAGCGGATAAAAAGCAAAGGGAAACCACAATTGCGAATCCAAAGGCTTTTGAGTTNATCACCTCGAATAAACTCCATAGTACTAAGGCTGATAGGGGAACTACGATTAGATANGTTAGAATCTCTGTCGCGTAGTGTTCTTTCAATCTCTTGAATCGTTTTCCAGCAAATATTCTGTCAGAGTATAACCAAGTTGTAAGTGCTGCGATTAAATAAATCAGAGCCACCATCCAACCAGACATAATATATATGATTGTAAATGCGAGTGTGTAGAACAGCACCACAATTACTGTAATTTTTCTGCCCATTTCCATGAGAACTGCAGACTCTTTTCTTCCACTCTTTATGTCCTCCTCCGCATCATTGAAGTGGTTCCACAGGTTAACTGCAGAGTAGTATGAGGCCACAAAAAGCATGGATATCAGAAAGTTAAGCGGATCGCTTCTGGAAAGAAAAAAAGCGAGCAGAGGAACAATTGGAATGGGATAAACAAAGGTAGGCGGTGTAGCTCCCAGTTTAAAAATTATTAAAAAATTATGTAATCGATTCATCAACCGCCAAATATCTTAAACTTCTTGAATATCTCTTCGGCCTCCTTCCTCTCCTTTCTCTCGTCCTTCATTTCCATCACCAGATGAAACACATATTTCTGAATATTTAAAATTATTGTTTAATTAATCATTATTATAATAATGTGAGTTAATTGTNATAATAATTGCAATGATCTACTATTACCGAAAGNAAATAAATATCCAAAAACACATTCATGTTGTGTTCACANTGAGTGTTGAAAGGGTTGTCAGACATTCATGTGACATCTCAACTATTTATTTCAACCGACCTCTNAACTCCTATCCTGGTCAGTTTATTATGGTAAATGTACCAGGATACGAGGAAATACCGCTNAGTCTCTCTTCACCCAGATCTGTTACNGTTAAAGCAGTTGGAGAAACAACAGAAGCTCTGATTGGAATCGAGGCCGGGAGTGTAGTGGGCGTTCGTGGACCCTTTGGAATGCCATTCAGTCCCTCACGAAGAGCACTTTTAATTGGAGGTGGCATTGGAATAGCTCCATTGAGGTACCTTTATCATTTTCTGCGAAGGATGGGGGGCAAAGTTAGGGTTATTCAGGGTGGAAAGAAGTCTGAAGAGATTTTGTGGAATGATGAGTTCGATGATGCTATCTTTACAACTGAAGATGGCAGTCTTGGACTGAAGGGAGATGTGATGGTTGCAGTTGAACGTGAAAATCTCGAGAGCTATGATAGAATTTACTGCTGTGGAAAAAAAGAGATGATGAAAAAGGTTTACGACCTTCTTGATGAAAAAGGGATGTTGAGGANATCAGAGTTCTCTCTTGAGGAGTTCATGCGATGCGGAATTGGAGTTTGTGGTAGCTGTGTGATTGAAAATGGAATGAGAGTCTGTACTGATGGCCCAGTTTTCAGGGGAGACGAACTTGAGTGGTGATTCAGGAATTTCNGGTGATTTTGATATTTTAGTTGTTGGGGGCGGGCCTGCTGGCTCTTTATCTGCAATTTTGCTTGGTAGGGAGCACGAAGTTCTCTTAGTTGAAGAACATCAGATACCCGGTTTTCCTGTTCAGTGTGCCGGATTGGTAAGTGAAGAGTGTTTCAGGTCGTACAGACATTACTGCAGAATTCAGAAAGCGGTGGAAAACGTCATTAGTGGGGCATTTTTCATGGCTCCTTCTGGAGAATATCTTGAGATGAGAGGCAGAGCTTATGTTATTGAGAGAAAGCTGCTGGACTCAATGTTGTTCGCTAAAGCTTCAGAGTTTGTTGAGGTGGCCGTGAAAACCAGGGTGAGATTTAAGGGGAGAAAAGCACTTGTTAGTGGACGTGAGATTAATGCGAAAACGATAATTGGTGCAGATGGTATTCACTCAGCTGTTAGCAGACACTTTGGGTTTGATAGACCGGGGATCTTTTCCGCAATACAGACTGAGGTAAAATTTGAACCTCTTGATGAGAACTTTGTTGAACTGTATTTCGGGAAAAATTACAGCGATGGCTTCTTTGCGTACTCAATTCCACTTGGTGATACNGCGAAAGTTGGAGTTATAAGCAGAACCAGACCTGAGTACTATCTGAAAAATCTTCTGAAGGGTCACCCTTCAGTTTCAAAGAGGGTGAAGGGAGGTTTAATCGAACTCAACGCTGGGGGAATACCTGATAAACTCATTGAATTCGTGAAAGGAGACGTGGCACTTATAGGTGATGCTGCGGGAATGGTAAAACCCTACACAGGGGGCGGTCTTTATTACCTTTTAATAGCGGCAGAAAAACTTTCTGAGAGTTATCCCTCACTGAGGAAATATAAAGAAAGATATGAGAGAGAACTTGGGAGAGAATACAGCTACGGTCTGAAGATTCGGGAACTCTACTCTATGCTGGATGATGCCGATTATGACGAACTTGTTAAAATTTTCAAGAACTTTGAGTTTAAAGGACTTGATATGGATCGTCCTTCTACGATCTTAAACATCTTTCGTCCTTTTTTCAGTTTAATCAGAAGACCAAAAATTGCCATTAAAATTCTCACTGTCTTTTTTTCTTAGTATCAATACTACTTCGCCCTCTTTCAATTTTTCCGTATTCTCAACTTCAACAATCTCACCTTTAACAACTCCCTGGACAAAATCGAGGTACATTTCATCAGTGATAACCCCAAATATCTTTTCACAGCTCTCATAAATATTGAGCAGCTCTTCACCTTTTTCTGTTAACCTTGTTCTTCCTCCACCTCTACCTCCTTTCTCGCTCTCAACGACTTTTCCTACTGCGTTTTCCATTCTTTTCAGGTAGTTCCACATGTATTTATATGACATACCAAGTTTTTTGCTCGCCGATGAAATTGAGCCTTCTTCCCTTATAGCTCTGAGTATCTGAGCTCCACCTTTCCCTATTACATGTTCTCCATTCTTTTCGATCCATACCCGGAATCTGATTTCCATTGGAAGTGCACCTTTTAAAATTTAAAAATTAGAATTCGAAGCTCTCTCCAGGTCTCAGAATTGTCACCTGTACATTGAGCCCCCTCTCTTCAACTGCATTTTTGAAATCTTCGGGATCTTTTTCGATGAGAGGGAAAGTGTTGTAATGCATTGGAATTGCAACCTTTGGTTTAACCAGCTCAACAGCTTTGACAGCGCCACGAATTCCCATCGTGTAAACGTCACCAATGGGAACGAGCATTATGTCTGGTTGATGCAGCTCGCCAATGAGCTGCATGTCAAGGAAAACGTCAGTATCTCCAGTGTGATAGACTTTAATCCCATCCATCGAGAGTATAATCCCTGCAGGATCTCCGGCACTTATAATCTCCCCCTTTTCATCCTCAACATCCGCAGAGTGGAAGGCTGGTACCATTGTCACAGCCACGCCCTCACTNGAAAGTGTGCCGCCGATATTCATACCAATTGCTTCCACACCTTTTTTGGAGAGAATTCTCGAGAGTTCGTGAATGCAGATTACGGGCACATCGTTTCTTTTCGCAATTTCAGCTGCATCTCCGAGATGGTCCCCATGTCCGTGAGTTACGATTATGAGATCTATGTCCTTGACATCTTCTGCTTTTAGCGGAGCATTTGGATTTCCGGTCAGAAACGGATCTACAAGAACTTTTTTACTGCCTTCTATAAGAAATGCCGCATGACCGAGCCAAGTAATTCTCACACAATCACCTCCTCCAACTACCGGTAATTTTTACTGAGTTTTACTAAGTTCTCTAATAAGTTTTGGTGTTACTTAGTTTT
>MTNC01000005.1 GCA_002010285.1 Archaeoglobus sp. JdFR-41
AACCACGTAATTAAAGGAATAAGCCTGAAAATCCCTGAAAATGTTGTATTTGCCATAATGGGTCCGAGCGGATGTGGGAAGTCGACATTACTGAGAGCCATAAACAGACTTCTCGAACTGAACGAGAATGCNAAAGTTGAAGGAGATATAAAGCTTTTTGGAAGGAGCATATTTGAAATGAATCCCATAGAAGTTAGAAGGCAGATAGGCATGGTTTTCCAGCATCCGAATCCCTTTCCTCATATGAGCATATACAACAATGTTGCGCTTGGCGTAAATCTAAACAATCTTGTTAAATCAAGAAGGGAACTCACTGAAATAGTTGAATGGGCTTTAAAGAAAGCTGCACTTTGGGATGAGGTCAAAGACAAGCTCAATGACCTTGCATCGGCTCTCAGCGGTGGACAGCAGCAGAGATTATGTATAGCGAGGGCATTGGCAATAAAACCTAAGGTTTTGCTGATGGATGAGCCAACAGCCAATCTCGATCCAGTGGCGACGGAGAAGATCGAGGATCTGATCTACGAGCTCAAGAGAGATTACACAATAATCATCGTAACACACTCTCCATCACAGGCTGCAAGAGTTGCTGACTACGTCGCCTTCCTCTACCTTGGAAAGCTCGTTGAGGTTGGCAGAGTAGAGCAGGTATTCGAGAATCCAAGAGAAGAGCTTACTGAAAGGTATCTGACGGGGAGGATAGGATGAGAAGGGTAGATGAGAGGATAGAGGCAATTAAAAAAGAAGTTCTGCAGATGCATGATTTGAGTAGAAAAGCTGTCAAGCTGAGCTTTCAGGCATTGAGAGGAGATAAGAGAGTAATTTACGATATCTCCAAAATAGAGCAGCAAACAGATATGATGGATACAGATATAAATTTCGCCTGTACAACCTTTATAGCCCTATTTCAGCCAGTTGCCAGCGATCTTCGATTCGCAATTAGCATGATCAGGATTTCATCCTCTTACGAGAGAATAACCGATCTANCACAAGAAATTTCGCTTTACGAGTGCAGATTGCCAGAGAAACTTTTCGAGTCGGAGAAGTATCTGATGGAGATGTTTGATGTCGTGAGGGAGGGATACATGGATACGAAGGGGCTGAGAGAGAAATTGATTGAACTCGATACGCTTGTAGACAACATATACGTGGAGACCATGGAGATTATAGAGGAAGAATGTAACGTTGATGCAGTATTGACTGCCAGACACATCGAGAGAATTGGCGACCTTCTCGCAAAAATCGGTTCGAGGCTGATATTTGTCGAAGAGGGCAGGAGAGTGTGGGTAAAATGAGAAGAGTTCTCTTCGTCTGCATCCACAACACTGCGAGGAGTGTGATGGCCGAAGCTGTATTCAACTCACTCGCAAGGAACTGGAGGGCTGAGAGTGCCGGAGTTGAGGGAGCAGAGGAAATAGATAGTGTGGTAAAGCACTTGCTTGCAGAGAAAGGTCTCAGAGCTAAGGAAAAACCAAGGAGGCTTGACGAGGTTGATCTTGAGAAATACGATTATATTGTCACAGTATGCGATGAATTAAGCTGTGTAGCGCTCCCAGTTTACAAGCCCATCGAAAGCTGGAGTGTTGANAACCCTGCTGGAAAAAGCGAAGAGGTTTACAGAAGGGTTATGGCTGAAATAGAAAAAAAGGTTGAAGAGCTAGTACACAGGCTTGAGAGAGATAAAACTCCTCATCTGTAGAAGACACCAAGAACTTCGAGTAACCTCTTGCACATTTTGATGTTCATCAGATAGTCATCCAGTGCCGAGAGCAGTGTTCCAGGCTTTTCAACCTTTATCTCTATGAGAATCTTTTCATTCTCAGCCACACATCTGCACCATTCTGGGTCATCCGGTCTTAATGACGATACTACTGCTTTAGAGTCTTTACCAAGCTCAATCTCTAAGCGAGCATGGCACAGCACAATCTGTCAACCTCCTTCAAAAATTCGCTCACAACTTCGGGTGTTATGTTGGCTCCGGCTGCTACTCTGTGCCCTCCACCTCTCCCACCAACCTTTTCTGCTGCAACTCTCATAACCTCGGCGAGATTCACAACCNTTGCAATTTTCTCTGTGGTCCTTGCAGAAACTTTTGCCTTTCCATTTTTTATGTTTACGACGATCAGCGGGCGATCTGAGAAAAGATATCTTGAAAAGGTTGTGGCTATGGGACTTGCAGAAGGTGCATCTTCCATAACCAGATATCTTATGCAAAATCCTTCTTTCACTTCTCCTCTTCTCTTTGCAAGTTCTTCAAGAATTCTTTTTGTGTACTCCATACTTATTTTCATAGCTTCATCAAGACAGTTCTCGTCACCAAGTAAAAGTGAGAAAGCTGTACTCATTGCTCCTTCTCTTCCACATGCATTGACTACGTCAGTTAGCATTGTGGCATTTGGGATGAGAGAGTTCGCGAGAAATATTCTCCTGCCTATCACCTGCTGGATTACCCCTTCATATGCGCCATTTCTCAACAATCTAATCGTAATGCCATCTGCAAGTTTCTGCATCTCATTTAAGTTGAGTTCATCCACATTTCTATCTGCATCAAGACCCAGCTTACTCAAAAAATCCTCTAATTCTTTTTCTTTTCCAAAAAAGTCCAAGTAGGGGTCAATACTATAATAAAGTACATCCCTGAGTCTTCCAGAGTGCAGGTTTATTCCAGGTTTTATCTGAATATAACCTCTCATCTCTCCCTGCCTTATGATCTCCGCATTTGCTCCCTCAATTTTCTGCTTGTCTCCGATCATACCAACAACAGCAAGAGAAGAGAGATCTCCATTGTTTCCAAGCTCATTTGCGAAGAAGTACGCCACCCCACTTGCTGACAATTCGTATGTACCATCAAAACCTGCAAGATGAGGATTTACATGCGCGAATCTCTTTTTCGGATGAATCTCTCCCAAGGGAATGTGGTGATCAAGCACCACAACGTCAGCATTAACTTCAGAGATGATGTCAGGATAACCACTCCCCATATCCGCAAAAAGTAAGAGTTCATCCTCCNCATATTCAAAAGATTCATTGAGACCTTTTAAGAAGGTTATATGGAATCTCTTTCCCACTCTCAGGAGGGATTTGGCAATAATTGCCCCGGCAGAGATCCCATCTGGATCGTGATGTGTATAAATCCGGATAAAGTCGTACTCGTCAACCAGTTTTACTGCTTTTTTTGCCTGGCTTTTCAGAAGCTCAATCTTTTGGTCCGAACTCATCGTGAACAACTCTTACAGCGTTTATTCCATCTTTCCCATCTACAGCAAATGACACATTGTATTCAGAACAACTCTGACTGATCATTATCACATTGATCCTGTGTCTGCCCAGAGCCGAGAAGATCTTTCCGGCAACTCCTGGTGTTCCAGCCATGCCGGCTCCCACAGCACTCACAATTGATACTCCATCTATNCTTGACACCTTTATAACACCATTCTCAAGCCTTTTCAGAGCGTTATAGGCTTTTTCTGCATCTTTCCCATCGACAACGATGGAAAGGTTCAGTTCCGATGAACTCTGGGCTACCATGATAACACCCACCTTTTCATCTGCAAGTCTTCGAAATACCTCTGACATTATCTGAGCAAAATCAAATCCAGCCCCGCTTACATTTACGATGCTTGCGTTCTGGATAAGACTGAGAGCTTTTACAATATCATGGCTTTTCTTGGTTTCGGCTCTGATTACAGTACCATCACCATCTGGATTAAAGGTATTCTTGATACGTACCGGAATCTTTTTCTTGAGAACGGGCTCCATCGCCCTCGGATGGAGTATTTTGGCTCCAAAGTGGGATAGCTCCATAGCCTCTTGATAGGATATCTCCGGAATGAGCCGGGCATTTGGGACATATTTGGGATCGCATGTCATTATTCCATCAACCTCCTTCCAGAGCCACACTTCATCTGCATCAAGAGCTGCTGCGAGGATTGTTGCTGTGTAATCGCTCCCTCCCCTCCCCAGTGTCGTAATGCTGCCTTCATCCGTTGCCCCAATAAAACCTGTTACTACGGGAATTGTCTTCTTAATGGTTAAAAGTGGTTCAAGTCTGCTTCTTATTATCCCATAAACTCCAGGAATCGGTTTTGCTCTGCCATAATTTCTGTCGGTTATTATGCCAGCATCTCCTCCCGTCAAAGCTACTGAGTCGATGCCGAGTGATAGTAAAGTAGCCGAGAAAATGGGAGCCAGCAACCTTTCTCCAAACGAGACTATGTAATCCTCACTCCTCCGGGTGAGTTCGCCGAGATAACTTATTCCGAGCAAAACCTTTTCAAGCTCATCGAGAAGTCTTTCAACGGTCGAAATAACCTTCACCTTTATTTCCTCATTCTTCACAGCATTTTCGATAGCCTCGTAGTGTTTCTTCATCATTTCAGCGATGAACATTTTTATGTAACCCGGGGAGGGTTCAGCGCAGCATTTTTCAGCTGCTTTGAGCAGGGAATCAGTTACCCCTGCCATTGCTGAAACCACGACAACGATCTCATTCTCATCAGTAAACTTCTTGACGAGATTTGCGCAGTGGAGAATATTTTCCCCATCCTTTACACTCGCACCTCCGAACTTCATCACAATTCTCATCCTTTAGCTGGAATTCTGATGGAAATAAAAAGTTTTAGGGCTTTATAAATTTGTGAATCTCAATTAAGTCAGGTTCCACAAAGACTATTATTGATGATTGAGATCTTGAATCATGGGTTCGGAGTGTTTTGAGTGTGTGGAGAGAGTAATTAAAGAGAGAAGATCTCATAGATTCTATCTCGACAAACCTGTAGAGAGAGAAAAACTTGAAAAGATGATTGAACTGGCAATGTGGGCTCCTTCGGCTATGAACAGACAGCAGTGGTTCTTCGTCGTTGTTGGAGGAGAGAGACTTAAAAGTCTTTTATCTGTAATTTCCAAGTCTGTCGAACATCTCATGCCCAGACTCGAAAGGTTCTTTGGGGATACACCCAAGATAATAGCTCTAACCAAGCAGTTTTTCAGAAACCTTGGAAATGCTCCTATAGCGATTTTCGCCTATTATACTCCTACGGGAGATGATTACAGTGATGTTCAGAGTGTCTCAGCAGCTATTCAAAACATGCTCCTTGCTGCGCACGCAATGGGTCTGGGTACGTGCTGGATGACGGGTCCTGTCCATGTTGAAGAGGAGATAAACCAGTATCTGGGAGTAAAAGACAAGAAACTCGTTGCCGTTGTTACTGTAGGTTACTCAGCAAAGAAACCACCTGTGCCTCCCAGAAGAGAGGTTGAGAAGAAAGTTGTCTGGATGATTGATTGATATATAAAAATATTAAAAATCAATATTTAGTATGAGAATGGCCAGAGATCGAAAAATCGTTTAATCTTCCTTACAAGACTTGCAAGTCCATGTGGCTCGAGTATAAGTATGGCAGCAATTATCAACCCGTAAATAACCGCTCTAAGACCAAAAGCCCCCGCACCAAGCCATGGTAGGTAGGGAGTTAAAGCTCCGACAAGAACTGTTGTTCCCTGGGTTACTGCAATCATCATAGTTGCACCAAGAAGTGATCCCCACACATAGCTTCCAAGTCCACCAACTATGACTCCAATACCCAAGAGCTCCCATGACATGAGGAACGGAAAGTGCTCTGGAGTAACCATTCCGAGGTTGTAACCCCACATAGCTCCCGCAACTCCAGCATAGAATCCAGAGATTGCAAAGGCTATTGACTTGAATTTGAGCAAACTCAGACCCTGGATCTGTGCTGCGTAATCCTTTTCACCTATCATCACAAGAGCCTTGCCCAGAGGAGTTCGACCGATATGGGCAATCAGATACCCCATGATTAATGCAATTATTATAAAGATGTAGTACCTCTCTATAGCGCTAAAGGTGTAACCTGCAATTCCCATAGCCTCTACATAGACAGCACTCCCAGGTATGTCCCTTGTCATCCAGTTAAAGATCCATTCCAGAATAAACTGGGCAGCAGTTGTGGAGAACAGGAGATAGAAACCCTTAACCCTCACTGACGGCAGTCCAAACAAGACTGAAGCTCCTGCAGCCATCAAACCCGCAAGAGGGATTGTGATGAAAAAGGGTAAACTCTGGGATAGAAAAGCTGCTGTAAAGGCTCCAACTCCTATCAGTGCTGCGTGCATGACGGAGAAAAGCTGAGCAGTGGTCAAAAGATTTAAACCCATGATTGCAACGCCAAAGATCGCTATTAGAATTATCTGACTCAGGATGTATTCTGAAGTCACAAATGGCAAAATTATCAGGAACAGTCCAAGAAGCGAAAGGGCAAAGTAATGAAACGGTTTCTCTATAAATCCCATATCTGCCAAAAATGTTTCCTTGATTACGCCACTTGGTCTGCTCATATTCCCCCCTCACACTCTCTCTATTCTCTCGGTTCCGAAAAGTCCGTATGGTTTTATTATCAGCACAGCAAGCAGTACAACGAAGGGAATTATGTCACTGACACCGGGTATGTAAGCGTTGAGCGTTGTACCCAGGGTATGTTCTATCACTCCGAGCAAAAGACCTCCGAGCAAAGCCCCTGTGGGGCTATCGATACCACCTATAAGGGCTGCTGGAAGTGCTCTCGACAGGCCAAGTTCTGATATCATTATAGCAATTCCGTTAAGTGCCCCGAGGACAAGTCCAGCGAGAAAAGCAGCAAGGTAAGCGATGATCCAGCTGTAAACGTAGATTTTTCTTATGCTTATACCATGTGTAGCTGCTGCTTCAGGAGAGAGGGAAACTGCTCTCATTGCAAAACCGAACAGGGTTTTTCTGAATATATAGAGGAAAAAGCCAAATATTATCATTGCACCAATTGTACTCCACACATATACATAGGGGAGTTCAATTGGCCCAATCTGGAGTGGTACTGGTGGGAATACCTCGTGCTGTCCTGGAAAAACTCTCAGTGTTGTACCCCACTTGATTATCGTGAAACCTCTGAGAAGGAGGCCGAGAGCAACCGTCATCATGATCAAAGCAAGAATTGACTGCCCGTAGAGTGGGCGCATCAGAGTTCTTTCGGTTACAACGCCAAGGATGACACCTATGACGGAAGCACATCCAAGACCAATCAGCAGATTAACGACGGGACTGGGAGTCAGTTTCAACTCCGAGAAGGCAAATATGAGATAAGCTCCCAGCAGAACCATGTCACCAACAGCTATGTTCACAAGTTTACCAACTCTGTAGAGAAGAACGAAAGACAGAGCCATAACACCATAGATCGTTCCTGCAGCCAGTCCCAAAACAACCATATCAAAAAGCTGACCAACCATTATTCGACCCTCCGTATTTTCATTTTAACACGGACTGTATCCACAGTCCCATCTTCATATCTTATCTCACCCGTGAAGTCCACTTCTTCTGCATCACTGTAAAGAGCATCAATTATGGGCTTGTATCTCTCTCGAATTACGTTTCGTCGCAATTTCCTCGTTCTTGTCATCTCATCGTCATCTGGATGGAATTCTTTATAGAGTGAAAGGAATTTTCTTATCCGCATCCTCTCATCCAGGTTTTTGTTAACCTCTCTTACAACACCCTCAAGCAGATCGTAAACTTCATCTTTCTGTGAAAGATCAACATAGCCTGTAAAGGGAATATTGTGATCCTCTGCCCATTTTGCAAGATTTTCAAAATGTATATTGATTATAGCCGTAACATATGGCTTACCATCGTCGAGAATCATAGCTTCCCTGACATACGGACTGAATTTGAGTCTGTTCTCGAGGTGTTGCGGTGCTACAAGGGTGCCGTCTTCAAGTCTTATCACATCCGCAAGTCTATCTATTACAACAAGATGTCCCTTGCCGTCAATCATCCCCATATCCCCCGAGTACAACCATCCGTTGACCACATCTTTTGTTTCTCTGTCGTAGTACCCCACCATAACTGCCGGGCTCTTTGATATTATTTCTCCCTTCTTCGTTATTGCAATTACCGTTCTTGGAAGAGGTTTTCCGCTCGTGAGTGGATCCACATCCCCATCTCTGTGGAGACACGAAATTCCTGCAATTTCAGTTTGACCGTAAATCTGCTTAATGTTTACACCCATAGCTCTCAACATCCTGAAGTCATCTATTGATACCTGCGCACCACCCGTGAATGCATGTCTCATTCTCTTCAGGCCAAGTTTATCAAGAATAGGTCTGAAGACAAAATAATATGCGAGTTTTCGGGCAAGACTCAGCTGGAAAGGGATTCTTTCTCTCTTGAACTCCTTCTCAGCACATTCATAACCTATCTTCATTGCAAGGTTAAAGGCTTTCTGTTTAATTTTCCCAGCATCAGCGATTTTTACCTGTACTTCAGCGAGCATATCACGCCAGATTCGCGGTGGACCAAACATTATTGTTGGTCCGAGTTCTCGAAAGTCCCTCATGACAGTTTCGGGTTCCTCATAGAAATTAACCCGAAAGCCAACTGTAAGGGCACAAGAAAAAACCATCATCTGCTCGCCCATCCAGGCGAGCGGAAGAAATGAGAAGTATTCGTCCCTGTCGCTCATTGAAACCACTTTTTGCATTGCCTGACCCATGAACAGCATGTTTTCGTAGGTGAGCATGACACATTTTGGTATCCCTGTCGTGCCAGAGGATGTAACAAAAGCTGCAATATCTTCTCTTTTTGTTGAATCTACTTTCTCTTCAAAAAGGCCTGGTTCCTTTTTGCTCATCTCCTGGCCAAGTTTCATCACATCTTCAAGGCTTATGAGTTTGGGGTTGTCCTTGTACCTCCACATTCCCGTCCAGTCTTCCACAATGATTTTTTCCACTTCAGGAAGGTCCTCAACAATACTCAAAACCTTATCCGTTTGCTCCTGATCTTCACAATATATCCACCGGGAGTCGCTGTTGTTGATGAGAGGCAAAAGCTGTTCGGGGAGGTTGTCCTGGTAAACTCCGAATGGAATTCCCTTAATACTCTCCACACCAAGATACGTGTAAATCCATTCCGGTCTGTTGTCACCAATCAGTGTGATTTTGTCATCCTCCTCAAACCCAAGAGCCATCAAGCCCAGAGCTATATTTTTAACATTTTCAAGATATTCCTGCCAAGTTATTCTTTTCCAGATTCCATAGTATTTCTCCCGGAGTGCAGTTTTATCTCCTTTTTCTCTTGCATTTTTAAGGAGAAGCTTTGGAAAGGTGTCTGCCTCTGGAATTACCACTTCATAATCCTCTCCATAAATGTATGCGTCAATTTCCTCTGGTACGTCTTTAAGGTACTCCGTCACCCAGGATGGCTCGCTCATATCACTCACCCAAGTAGGCTTTTATAACTCGTGGATCTCTCACAACCTCTTCAGGCTCTCCCTCAGCAATTTCGATTCCAGCATCCATAACAACAACCCTGTGTGCTATGTCATTGACAAGGGAGAGGTCATGTTCAACCAGCAGTATATGCTTTCCATGTACCTCATTGAGCTCGAGAATGAATCGTGCCATGTCTCTCTTCTCATCTATGCTCAACCCTGAAGTTGGTTCATCCAGCAGAAGAGTNTCTGGATCCCACATGAGAACTCTTGCAAGTTCGATTCGNTTTCTGATACCCATTGGTAAACTTTCTGCATGGGCAGTCCTGTATTCCTCAAGTTCAACAAACTCAAGGAGTTTCTCAGCCATTTCTCTTGCTTCAACCATCGCTTTTTTTGTCATCAGCCCAAAGAAATTTTTTCTACCTGTTATNTATCCTGCCATTATATTGTCAATAACAGAGCCGGGAAAAATATAAGGAGTTTGAAATATTCTACCAATCCCAATTTCTGCTCTTTTTGCAGGTGGAAGATGACTTATGTCTCTTTCTTTGTAGATTATCTGACCCTTTTGAGGTTTGTAGAACCCGCAGATGGAATTCAGTAAACTTGTCTTTCCACTGCCATTAGGTCCGACAACAGCAAGAATTTCACCTTTTCTGAGCTGCAGACTTACGCCCTGAAGTGCTGCAACTCCACCAAAACTAAGATGAACATCTCGGACTTCGAGGATGGGCTTCAAGATATCCACCTCTTTCTCCTCTTGTAGGACTTCACATCCTGATAGCTCAATCTCCCTGACTCACCCATCCCAAGGTAGTAATTCTGCACGTCAGGATTCTTTATGAGCTTCTCTGCAGTACCATGAAGCACTGTCCTTCCATCTTCAACCACATACCCATACTCGGCAATCTCAAGAGCTTTTTTCACGTTCTGTTCAGCCAGAATAACCGTGAGACCCTCATTCTCATTTATCTGCTTAATGGTGTTGAAAACCTCGGTTACAACCTTGGGCGCAAGTCCAAGTGATGGTTCATCAAGAAGAAGTACATCGGGCTTCGAAATTAATGCTCTGCCTATCACGAGCATTTGCTGCTCTCCACCACTCAGAAATCCTGACTTTAGTTTTCTCCTTTCTTTAAGTCTGGGAAAATAATTGTAAACAAATTCGAGTGCATCCTTTGGATCGTAAGCTTTTCTGCCATACAGCCCTGCTAAAAGATCTTCTTCCACTGTGAGTTCTTCAAAAACCTCTCTTCCCTCATGAACATAGATTATTCCAAGTTTTGCAATTTCCTCTGGAGGCAGATTTTCAATTCTTTTTCCATTGAATTTTATATAGCCTCTCGTGACTTTTCCTCTTTCCATTCTGATTACTCCCGAGATAGCTTTNAGAATCGTACTTTTGCCAGCTCCGTTGGCACCGACTATTGCAACAATGCTACCATCTGGTACTTCCATCGAAACTCCCTTCACAACTAGAATGAAGGGATCGAAAGTTACCTCTACATTGTTAAGTTCCAACATACAGCTCCAGATCTCCTAATTCCGAAGTTTCCAATTTACCAGCCAAGCCACTTCGGATTTCTTGTAACGTCAATCCAGTCGCTAACTTTCACGTACTTACCATTCTCTATTTTCAGAACCATCGCCTTCGTGTTTGGTCTGTGGTCGTCTGGAGTGAAGGTAACAGGCGGGGAAATCCCATCTTCAAGTTCTTTATCAACCCAGCTTTCAAGTACAGCCTTTACCTTCTCTCCTGTAACTTCTCCATATTTCTCGTAAGCCTCTCCAATAGCAAGAGCAGCCATTCTCATGTTAAGCCATCCTCTCATGAAGGGTGATGCTGGGAAGTGATCTGTTGGACCATATTCTTCTATTGACTGTCTCAACTTCTTCAAGCCGGGGGCTTCATTCTCGAAGCCCCAGTAATAGTGGCCGGTCATCCCATGCACACCTTCAGCAGCTTCACCTGCAAGCTTGATCAGGTTCTCATCATGACCCCAGATGTTCACAATCAGTATCGCTTCAAGCCCGAGTTTTTTCATATCCTTGGCAAGAACCGCCGTTGTACCGGTGGTGTTGCCCATCCAGACAAAATCTGCCCCGAAGTTCTTCATAGCAATTACCTGAGAGGAAGTATCGGTGGCTCTTAGACTCACATTCTGGTCAGCACCAACCTCAAAGCCGNATTCTGCAGCAAGCTGCTTGCCTGCTGGAATTGGCGCTCTGCAGTATGGGACATTGAAATCGTATGCAAAGCAAATCTTTGGAGGTCTATTTTCACCCTCCTTCTCCCAGTAATCCTTTATCCACATCATTGCAGCTCTTATCTGATCAGAGTAGCTGCAGATTGGATAGAAGTTGTAGGGAGTCTTTTTCGGATCATCGAGGTGGGATGAGTAGCTAGCAGAGATGTACACAATCTTGTCCTGTGCAATTTTTGGAGAGAGAGTTTCTGTGTCACCCGTGCCCCATCCTATTATTACAGCGGGATTGTACATGGACTTGTATCTCTCGTAGGTTGATATAGCCTCCGGAATCTTGTATGCGTAATCCGTTCCTATCAGCTCTACTTCTCCAATACCCGGTATACCACCCTCCTTCTCATTTATCCACTTCGCACAGTTCTGCGCTCCCGCAGCATAGTCTACTCCGACATCAGATGTTGGACCAGAGAGGTCAAAGAGTGCAGGCACTGTAACCTTCTCAAGTTTTTGTGGAGTTGGCGTCTCAGTTACCGGAGCCTCCTCTGGTGGCTTTGCACAGCCCCCGAGCATTGCATACAAAGCAGTTCCTCCAACCATTATGAGGAATCTCCTTCTGGTGTACATTTTCTTCACCATTAATTTTTCTCAATTTAAAATTAATAAATTTTTTCCTGATTTGACATTATCTGCCACAATGAATGGATCGGAAAAAGAAGAGATTTAACTGAACCTTTCATCGACGACTTCTCTCTCCTTCTCAAGATTATCGACCAGTTCGAGCTTATTTGGTGAAATGAGNATAGCGTTCTTTATCGTTTCTTCAACCTTTTTTAAGTCCACACCTTTCCCCTCCAGGTAGATTTCCAGGAAATCAGTTCCCTTTTCAGTTCTTTTAATAACAGCCTTGAATTTTCCTGTCAACCCGGGNACGCTTCTCAAAACAAGATTTAACTGTGATGGATAGAACTTAACACCTTTAACCTTGTACATTTCATCTGTTCTTCCAAATACGCCTTTGGGCATTGTCAGGCTTCTTCCGCACTCACACTCGAAGTTCTCAAGAACTGCCAAGTCTCCTGTTCTGAATCTTTGCATTGGGAAAACTTCCTTGTTGAGATGAGTAACCACAACCTCACCTTTCTCACCCTCTTCAAGCACTTCGCCTGTATCGGGATCGATAATCTCAACAAGACAGTAGTCGTCGATCACATGAAGTCCCGTCTCGTGTTTACACTCACACGCGATTGGAAGACATTCTGCGAGTCCGTAGTAGTCAATCGTAACAGCACCATCAAGAGCATCCTTCACCTCGGATTTGTATCCCTCCACCGCTGAGAATGGCTCTCCTGCAGCTATGAGAGTCTTTATTCCCTTCAACCCTTCATTTGCCAGTCTAACAGCAAAACTCGGGTTAGAAACGAGAACTGTTGGTTTAACAATTTCAGCAATTTCAAGAACTCTTTCAGTAGAACCGGGACCCACTGGAACTGTCTTTACCCCAAGATACTCGAGACCTCCATGAAAGTTAAGACCGGCGATGAAAATATGATATCCAAACGTAATTATTGCTGTATCTTTGTTGCTTATCCCTGCCCTTGCAAAAGCCTCTGCGTTAGCTTTATTAATTGCTTCAATATCGTTTCTGGTCTGGGGTACAGGAAGTAACCCTTTTCCGGAGGGAGAAAAGTTAATCCTGACAACATCTTCACCAATTCCATCGCTCTCGAAGTATAATGGAAGCTCCGAACGTGTTGTAAAAGGGAGTTTTCGGAAATCCTCAAGAGTTTTGANGTCCTCAGGCTTCAATCCAGCCTCTTCGAACTTTCTCCTGTAAAAAGGGTGCTGATAATTCCTACTCAGCTGCTCTTTAAGTCTTCTGAGCATGTTGTTTCTTCAGTTTTATCATATTTTAAAATTTCGAAAAAGTTACTTTATGCAGATTACAGGTTGTTCGGCATGCAATATGACATGCTGTGCCACACTGCCGAAGAGCAGTTTTCCTGCAGGTCTTCTTTTTCGAACTCCTATTACAATAAGGGTTGCATCAACCTCCTTTGCAAATTCCACTATGTCGTCTCCAGGTTCCATACCTCTTGCCAGAAGGTGTTTTTCACANTCAACACCTGCACTTTCGGCTTTTTTAACTGCCATGTCCAGAAGTTTTTCTGCCTTTTCGACTTCTTCAAGCGTCGTTTTGTCNCCNCCAAACACTGAATGCATGAAAAGAAGCTTTTCATTTCGAGCTTTTGCCTCTTCGATGGCAAATTTGATAATTCTCTCTGTTCGCGGGGAGTCATCTATCGCCACCAGAATTGCCATACATACATCACCTCCAACTACTTAGATTTAGAGTTTTAGAGTTTTACTATAAATAAATTTTGAGTTAATTTTTAACTCTTCTACCTAAACGACAAAGTTTTAAAACTCAGCCTGTTATCCGCTCAGCTTTTGCTTCAGGCTTTTTGCTTCAGGCTTGCTCAGCCCCACTTTCATTTTTTCCAGATGTTCCTCCCCACTCAAAAACACCAGAATGACCAGAAGACTTAACAGTGGTAGCCAGATCACAGTGAGAAAAACGTAATGCATGCTCTTTATAAATGCCTCAGTCATCTCCATAAGTGGAAGTGGATTACCGTGCTCAGCAAGAAGTTTAAGCAGTGACATTGTCCCGGGGTCTGGGAGCTGATTTCCATAGCCAGGAATATACTCGCTCATTTTACCTGTTAGCAAAACGCCACCTATCGCAATTCCCATCGCCTGTGCAAGAGTATTTATGGTTCTGACAGCTCCATTTGCCATACCGGCTTTGTGTGGTGGCACGGAGGCCATCACAACATTGAATGTCGGAGCCATGAGCATCCCTATTCCAACCCCAAGAGGGATGATCTTGAGTGACAACTCCCAGAACGTTATATCAGCTCCAATATCCGAAACCAGATAAAGACCAAATATGAACAGAACAGGACCAAGAGACATCAGATATTTCGGATTAGTTCTATCACTAAGTCTCCCAGCGATAGGAGAGACAATGACATTTGTCAGAGGAATGGCAACAAGCCAGTAACCAGATTCTTCGGCACTTAATCCCTTTATTCCCTGCAAAAAGAATGGTAACAGAAAGAGAGAAGTTGCTATGCATAGAAAGAGAAGAGACAGGGATACTACTCCAGTAGAGAAGTTTCTTATTCTGAAGAGATCTGGGTCAAGCAGAGGATATTCACAGATCAGTTCTCTCAGGACGAATGCAATCAGGTACGGTATTGCTACTATGAAACATGCCAAGGTCTTCTGAGAACTCCACCCCCAATCCTCCCCCTTTATTATTCCAACAGTCAGTGCACCAATCCCTATGGAGAGCAGAATGAGTCCAAGTAGGTCAATTGATTCTCTCACCTTCGCTTCCATTTTTGGTAGAAATACCCATGCAAGCACCAAACTGATGATGCTAACAGGGAGATTGATGTAAAAAACCCAGTGCCAGCTGAGATGTGTTGTGAGCCATCCNCCAAGGATTGGTCCAAGTGTGAAGGCAGACGCAGTCAGTATTGAGTTTAAACCCATTGCAGCTCCTCTTTTTCCTGGAGGAAAGAGTTCCACCATAATCGCCAGAACATTACTGCTCAGCATCGCACCTCCCACGGCTTGAAGGGCTCGAAAGGCTATGAGCGATGTTACGTCCCACGCTTCTGCACACAGATAACTGCTGAATCCAAATAGAGCCATACCTGCCATGTAATAAAGGTCTCTTCTCACCATATCTCCAACTTTTCCTGCAAGGATGAGAAGCAGAACCATTGTAACCGTGTATGCGTTAAGAATCCATTGCACATCGGACATCTTTGCGTTGAAATCCTCTGCGATACTCGGTAGAGCAACATTGAGCACACTTACATCAAGCAGAACCATAAAGAGTCCAAGTCCAACTGGTATGAGCGCAAGCCAGCTACTTCGCATATCTTCTCTGTTTTGCAAATTTAACGGCAAGCGCCACTGCCATTAGAGCTATAAGAACTGCTGCAATCAGGATATGCGGAGGTGAAGAAGTGACCTNGAGAGAAATCGTTATCGAATTCGACTGATGAAGGTAGTTACTTTCATCATAGTATCTCACCTTTATCTCTGCAGGATAACTCCCCTCTCCTGCATTTTTATCTACATTCACTCTGAATTTAGCTTCTACTGTCTGTCCTGGATTTATCGTGCCAACATAATATTCACCGGGCTGTGTCTTCCCGAGCATGGTACCTATCTCACTCCCACCCGCAATAGAGAGAGGAGCAGATACTGTAAGTGTTACAACAGCGTTATATACCGGCGTACTNCCTGCATTCTTAATTTTTATGATTACCTCGCTAATCTCATCAGGATGGAGACTACTCTGAACAGTGACAACCTTAAACTGTGCCAGCTTCGACTGTACAGGTATTGCAATTTCCTCAACGCTAACAATATCAGCCACTACATTGCCTTCAACCAGATCAAAGTTTTCCACAAGATATCCTACATAATACCCGCCAGCAATCTCATCTCCNACGGACAGTCTGAACTTTACCTGGGTATCCTTTAACAGCTCTCCCAAGTAGGCAGATGAGCTGAGGGGAATTAGAGATGGGTCACCCGTGATAAAGAAGAGCTTTAGATTTCTGACAAGCTTATCTCCCGAAGAGCTGCCTGAAAGGGTAACAATCAGCTCTCCCGTTTGACCAACAGCAAGATTCTCNGTGTCAATTCTATCCACTTTAATAAGTGCTGGTGACNTCACACTAACTCCAANGTATTTTCTGTCAGTTGTGACTTCTTCTCCGTATTCTGTGCGGTATTTCAAAATCACGTAACCCACATAGGAACCTTCAGGGGCAGTTGAAGTCACAAGAAATGTTATATTCCGGCTCTCTCCATGTTTCAACTCACCTATGTACGGCGAATTCTCAGTTCTGAGAAGAGGTGTATCGAAGATAAGCATGGCATAAGCATCTCTGAGATTTACGCCATTATTTTTGATCTCAACCCTCACATAACCTCTGGATGGTATCGTTGTTAACCCGGAAATTTTGGCAGAAGATGACATACCACCGGATGTTGCTATTGTTGCACGAATGGTTTTGGATGGAGTTATGTACTCCTCAATTTTATGTACTTCAATATCACCAGAACCTTTAACCTCCAATCCAGTACTCCTGACAAGCACTCTCTGAATACCAGAAGACGTCTGATAAATCAGAGTGAACTCCACCGGGTAGCTCTGGAGCATGGCTGAACTCATNACATAAAGCCTGAATTTTGCTAATTTTGACTCACCCGGTTGCATATCTCCAAGATATGCGGTCATTGCCCCAGCCTCAGGTCTAAATGGGGGAGTTGCATTGATTGTGAGAATTGAATTGTAAAGTGTCTTGCTGCCAGTATTCGTCACTCTGANGATTGCCTCTCCAATACTTCCAGAAACAAATCCCGACCTGACCACTTCAATTGAGAAGTCATAGTCTTTCCTCTGAATTTTNACTTCCAGGTCAGTCTGATAGGTTTTACCAGTTTCGTAACTTACAGAACCGTACGTATCCAAGAGAACTCGATCGTATTTTACCTCAACAGGAATTTCGTATTCACCCTCCACCGCATTATCTGCAACTATAATGTCAAAGGATACCGTAACCGGGACACCTGCAGGAAGATCGCCCAAAATTCTGCTACCACTTCTGACTTCGATGACCGAAATGGAGTCGAGTTCAATAACAACATTTTTAGCTGTTGTGAGGAGAGGCACTATCTGTGTGACATTTTCGAAAGATGTTGATTTCACGTCCACCTTAGCAGCATTTTCCACGACTACATTCAGTGTTACCTCATCTCCCGGATGCAGAATCCCATTGTAAGTACTTACATGGAAACTGAAATCCGCACCATATGTAAAAGCAGAAGCTAAGGACGGATACATGGCTAAAGTAAAAGCGGCCAGTGCTGCGAGCCAGAATTTCATAGACTCCTGAAACTTTCAGTATATTTAAATTTGTTGCTACTGATGTAGTAACATGTTTGAAAAAATAGAAAAAGTCGTTGAAAAACTCATGAATCTCGGATTGAGTGAGTACGAAGCAAAAGTGTATTCAGCACTCGTTGGACTTGGAAAAGCAACAGCCAGAGAAGTCCACGAAGCAAGTGGTGTTCCGAGATCCAGGGTTTACGATGTATTGCAGAAACTGGCTGAAAAAGGCTTTGTTGATGTTGAAGATGGGGACACCAAGAGATTTTCTGCAGTCCAGCCCGATAGAGCCATTGGGAGAATTAGAGAAGAATTCATTCGAACTGCTGATGAATGCATTGAAGAACTTGAAGCTTTGAGTTTCAAATCCAGACAAACATTTTCACCTGCTCTCATTATCAGAGGCGAAAGAAACATTATAGAAAGGATTAGAGATATCATTTCCGAGAGCAGAGAAGAAGTCGTTATTGTTACAACAAACGGCGAGCTTGTGGAGAGTGTGTTTGATGCTCTGAAAAACACAGATGCCAAAGTGCTCTGCTACGTTGTTGGGCTGATTAAAATACCAAAAATTGGAAAAAAGGCTGAAATATGGGAGGTAACCGATCTCAGTCCCATACTGAAGAAGATGTATCTGGAAGGGATGGAAGAGGGAAAGGTCAAGGCGAGGATTGAGGCTATCTTTGTCTCCGATTCAAGAAAGTCGTTTATTGTCATTAACGAAAGTGGTGAAAGAATGGGTTTGCTCATAACCCTCCCAATCATCGCTTATGTTCAGAGTAACATGATAAAGGTGCATCTTTCAGAAATTGCAAAGAGAGTAAGCTGATCCAACAAACCCTTCTTTAATTCTCCCGCGAATTCATACAGAATTTCCGAATTTCTGATATCTATCAGCTGGAAAGAATTCTGTTATGTTTATCAGCACTTCCCCCCTATGGATAATATTGTAGTTTCTTATAAGTACAAGTGAACCTTCCTTGATGTCCAGCTCCCCAGCGAGTTTCGAATCTGCTCTTGTGATCTTTCTCCAGTTCATCTCTCTCCTTGCTTCGATTCCGTGTTTTTTCATTATCTTACCGATAGGTATATCAGCGCGCATCAGATCGTCTCTGAATCTCTGCTCAAGTCTGCTAAGTGGTGTGTAAGAGATCGCCTTCGCAAATATCTCATTTTCAACTTTAAGATATACCACCCGGAAATTGACTTTCTCTCCATAATTGACGTTCAGAAGTTCTGTAATTTTACCATCTGCAGAGATTATTCTCTGATCCACGGTTTCGACTTTGACTTCTTTCTGTGTTATAGCCTCTATTATTCCGGTAATCGATCCATCAGTCGTCATCAGTATTCTGTGTATGGCGTTCAGTTGTCTCCAAGCTTCGTTCAACATATTTCCACCAGTTACAGACGTTGTTACAGACTATCCACTTCTCTTACAGGCTTCCCATCTCTGGTTTCAGGAGCTACGTAATCAAGGAATCTGGAAAAAGCAACACCATGCAGTTTAAACGTCACCCTGAGAGGGGACAAAACCGCTTTTTCTTCGCAAAAATTAATTCTCGAAACCGTAGCAGTTTGTTTGTTAAGATAAACTGTTATCTCACCATTCCTTTTACCCTTCACAAACTCAGTTCTTGCAGTATCCAGAATTTTCTGCCTTTTCAGAAGTTCTTTGAATTTCCTAAGATCACGTGCTTTTGCCACAACCCTCTCTCTTTCGATTTTGATTTCCGAATCCGGAAACAGATTTTTAATTGCATTGATAACTTTTTCCTCATCCTCAGTGGGATGGATACGGGTTTCGATTTCAACGTCTACACTTGTGGCAAATTTTTCCAGCAGGTGTCTGATCTTATCTCTGAAGTCTTCAAAACTCCC
Organism: Archaeoglobus sp. JdFR-41; assembly: GCA_002010285.1. Taxonomy (GTDB): domain Archaea; phylum Halobacteriota; class Archaeoglobi; order Archaeoglobales; family Archaeoglobaceae; genus JdFR-41. Next base: position 19,326 of record MTNC01000005.1, read on the forward strand.
AGTGTTTTCTACAATTATATCTGCAGACTCCATAGCCTCTTTCAAACCCCATTTCTCCTCCCTCCGATCTCTCTTAATCAATTCTTCCAGCGTTGAAACATCATCAGTACGCCTCCTCTTTTTTATCCTCTCAAATCTGATTTCCGGAGGAGCCTCAATTCCGATGAGAATGAAATCATCACCGAACACTTCTCTGAATTTTCTAATCTCATCCAGACCTCTGATTCCATCCACAATTACAACTCCTTTCTCCTTCAATTTTTCCCGTATTTCCGGAATACATCTCCGAGCTATAGCATCCATTCCTTCCTCTTTTCTGAGTCTATCGGCAAGTTTTCCCAGATTTTCATCAGTGAGTTCAATTCCCATTTTTTCAGCTTCCCTCCTCACCGCATCTCCCATTACCACTATGGGTATGCCCATTTCTCTTCCAACTTCCGTTGCAGTCGTTTTTCCGCTCAGTGGATAACCGACGAATCCAATTATTCTCATTTTCTCATCACTCCTCCTCCAGTTTACAGCAACTCTGCTTACAATGGACAAGATCATAGTATGTGGCAGCTATCTGTCTATCGAATTTTCTTTCGACTACCCGGATATTCCACAATTCTTCGGGTGGCGGAATTTTGCTCAGAATTTTGCTCGGTGTCCCTTCTTCACTCATAGTTTCGAATACCACCATTTTCTCGCCTGCAAAAATTACTGCAAGTGGTGAACCGATTATACGTGCATACGAACTTAAAAACCTCTTCATAGGCTCCAAAGACATTGGAGTTGTAAAATCAACACAGATAAGATTTTTACTCCTGTAAAAGCATATGTAGCTGGATTTAATAAAAAAGGATCCCGATTTAAGCTGTACTGTGATTCCTTCATCCTCTCTGATCCCGTACCCCTTTTCTGATATTGAATTTAGAAATTTAACAGCATGTCCAGTGATCACTTCACCAAAAAATTTAGAATCTCCTGTATTTTCTGAATTACAACCTGTCATGGCCATTTTTACTCCGCTGCTTTAACTTTTCTCCCAATAACCTTTTTGATGGGTTCTGTAAATATTGGTTTCTCTCTTAGTAGACCCTCCGGTCTGTAAAGGAGGATGAGATACATGAGAACCCCAAACATCATGTATTCCAGCCATACAGCCTCGAATGGGAGGTGTAGAAAATCGGTTATCTCATGTTTGTACATTGTGAGGAGAATCTTCGCTGTAACAAATGTCAGAGTTCCCACAACAACCCCCCTGTTATTTCCAACTCCACCAAGGAGGATCATCAGAAATGGATAAAATGTCCATTCAACTCTTGAAAAACTTGTAGCGATAACATTTACTGAATATAGAGAGTAAAGTGCACCTGAGAGAGAAGCTATTGCTGCACCGATTGATGCAGTTTTAATTCGAAGCATCATGACATTCTTCCCATAAGCTTCAACAATGTCCTCGTTCTCCCTCATTGCCTTCAGAAGTCTTCCGTAAGGAGAGTGAGTGAGTCTTTCTATAAACAGATAAACAAACAGAGCTATTAAGACAGTTATTACTGTGAACACAACCATTCTCTTTTCTCCAGGAACAAACGCAAGAACATCAGGTATTGAAACACCATAATATCCGCCTATTATGGCTGTGTTATAATTGCAGACCATGAAGGCAACTTCACTGATTGCGAGGAGTGTAATTGCCAGATAATCTTCAGAAAGTTTCGCACTCGGCAGAATAAATAGTGCTCCAGTTATCGCACCCAGAATAGCTGCAATAGCCAGGCAAAGTATGAACAGTCCAATTCCGTAAACAGGATTCGATGCTATCAGCTCGTTTGCAAGTGTTCTCGCCTGACCACTTGCAACTATTATGTCTCCACTGAGTCCAAACGCAAAAATCAGTATCCTGTTTACAATACCTCCAACTGCCACAGCTCCCATAAGGACTGCCAGAGCTCTGCCAAAGTTCGGTATGCCTGCAAATCCATATTCAAGATTCAGACTGAGAGTTACAATCGTATATAGGCCAAACCAGAGCGCTATGGTGATGATGATTTGCTCCATATCACTCTCCTCCAGTTAATTCCTGTTAAACCTCTCGGTGCGAGTATAAGCATCACTACAAGTACTGAGAGAGAAATAACTTTACTGTAAAGCAGAACTCCTGTACCGAATACTGTCGAAAGATTGTACGTGAGAAGGGATTCTGAGAATCCTATAATGTAGCCACCCAGCAGCGCACCATTGATGTTTGCCAGACCACCAACTATACTTGCGGCGAAAATTGAAACAATAATAATTGCACCAGTTGATGGGACAATTTCCTGTCTGAACGGTAAAAGTGTTCCTGCCATCGCTGCCAGAGCTCCAGAAAGAAACCAAGAGAAAAGTCTTGTGTACTCAACATTTACACCCATAACCTCTGCAAGATCCGGATTCTCCATCGAAGCCCTTAGAGCTACGCCAAATTTTGTTTTGTAAAGAAGAATAAAAAGAGCAAGTATTGAAATTGCTATTACAGCTGTAGATGTAAACAAAATCGCCGAAATTCCTGCAATATTGAAATCATATGGGGTAAAAATGAACCTAGTTGCTGATCTATGTGTCAACCCTGCAAGGAAGTCGGAATAAGCACCTATTATCCCAAGCAGAATTAAATCAAGAGCGAGTGTGGCAATCATCAAAATGACGATAGAGGCTTCCCTTCTTATTAGAGGTCTGAGAACAAGGATATAAACGCCAACACCAAGAAAACCACCAAGAACAAAAGCGAGAGGAATTGTATGATAGGGATGAACCTCATACAAACGTAAAAGCGATAAAGATATGTACGAACCAAAAACAGCAAACGACCCCTGTGCAAAATTTGGCACACCTGTGGTAATGTAAGTCATTGTCAAACCGACGCTCAAAAGAACTAAGAGATTGGAGTAAACAATGGCTCCCTCGACAACACTCATGGTCGCTGCATTGAGTAAAGTTTTAAAATATTAACGATATCTCTACATCATGATTCGCGGAAGGTTGTGTATACTGGTAGCAGTGCTGACACTTCTGTCGGCGACAATAGTGGTGTCAGCTGAAGAGATAAAGATAGGAGTACTCGTAGATCTCTCAGGACCGCTGACGACGTACGGAAACGACATCAAGAACACACTTGAAATTGCCAAAGACGACATCAATGAGTATTTCAAGTCCAAAAATATGCCCTACACAGTGGAGTTTTATGTAGAGGACACCAAAGTAGACCCTAACATCGCATTGCAGAAAGTACAGGATCTATATGCAAAAGGTATAAACTTGGTTATTGGGCCAATGGGTAGTGGAGAAGTATCCAATATAAAGAGCTTTGTCACCTCGAACAAAATAATCATAATCTCACCGTCATCCACTGCTCTTCCAAGTCTCCTTGGTGTAACAAAACCAGAAGAAAAGAAGTACATATTCAGATTTGTAGGTACTGACGATCTTCAGACTGATGCTATAACTGCTGAACTTAAGGATCTTGGCATCAAGGCTGTAGTGATAACGTACATCGGTAATGCGTGGGGTAAGGGTCTATACGAGACCATCAAACCCAAACTCGCCAAGGCTGGAATTGAAATCAAAAGTTACGTGGAGTATCCCGATCCACCACCAGCAGACTTCTCACCTTACATAGCTGAGATGGAAAGTGCTGTTAACGATTTGCTGAAAACCTACAAGCCATCCGAGGTAGCTGTGGTTGCCTTCAGTTATGAGGAGGCGGCAACAATTCTTGCACAGACCAAGAGTGACAGCCCGCTCCTTAACGTCATCTGGATAGGGTCTGATGGCTGTGCACTGAGTGGAAAAGCGCTTGAAGTCTGTGATAAGGCTTCGAAAGTTGGGCTCTATTCAACACTCTTCGAGTCAAAGGGTAAAGCCTATGATGAACTAAAAGCAAAATACAAGGAGAGAGGGTATGGAGAAGAGCCGTACCAGTATGCTATGAATGCATATGATGCTGCGTGGGTAATTGCGCTCAGCTACGTGAAGGTTATCGAGGAGAAGGGAAGCTACGATGCCGATGCGATGGCCGAGACAATTCCACAGGTAACGATTGATTATAGTGAGGGCAAGTATGGAGTGTATCCAGTTACAGGAGAGATTAAACTCAATGAGTGGAATGACAGAGCAAGCGGAGATTATGCGATATACTACGTAACCAAAGACTGTGACTGGAATAAGGCTGGTCTGTGGGTCTTTGCTGAGAACAAGATTCAGTGGACGCACAAACCCGAAGCTCCAGCTCCAGCTGCCACAACTCCGCCGGCTGAGGAGAAGCCTGCAGAGACGCCAGCACCAGCTGAAGAGAAGAAGACGCCAGGATTTGAATTTGTTCTGGCAGTGGCAGGTATCCTCGCGGCAGCATATCTGCTAAGAAGAAAGTGATATAACTACTAAGAAAAACATGAAAGCTGACTATATCCTCAAAACTCAAAATCTTTCCAAATTTTTTGATGGTTTGAAGGCTTTAAATGGTGTTAATATTGGTGTGGAGAAAAACAAGCTCACGCTTGTTATAGGTCCCAATGGAAGCGGGAAAACGACTCTCATAAACACTATATCCGGTTTTTATAAAGCAGATGAGGGGAAGGTTATTTTTGAGGGAAAGGACATTACGAACTTGCCACCTCATGAAATAAGCAGGCTCGGAGTTGTAAGAACCTTTCAGATCCCCCAGCCACTGAAAAAGTTGACGGTTCTCGAGAATCTTCTCGTAGCTCCTGAGAATTACGGTGAGAATGTATTCGAAAGTTTTGGTAAAAACTGGCTGAAAAAAGAAGAGGAATATGTGGAAAAAGCATTCAGAATTCTGGAGTTCCTTGGAATAGACCATTTGTGGGATAGAGAGGCCTACAAACTGAGTGGAGGACAGTTAAAGTTGCTTGAAGTTGGCAGAGCCCTGATGAAAGATGCAAAACTAGTTATCACAGATGAACCGATAGCGGGAGTTAACCCCGTTCTTTCGCATGACATACTCAGCAGGTTCACGGAACTGAAAATGAGGGGAGTTAGCTTCCTTATTGTTGAACACAGGCTCGATATAATTCTCCAGTACGTTGATTACATTTACGTGATGGCTGCAGGAGAGGTCATTGCTCAGGGAAGAGAGGAGGAAATACTAAGTAACAGAAAGGTTGTGGAGGTGTATCTCGGTGCTGAAGGTGGAAAATCTTAATGCAGGGTATAAGGAGCTTCACATACTCTTTGATGTGAATGCCAAAATTGAGAAAAAGAAAGTCACAACAATCGTTGGGCCAAATGGTAGTGGAAAAAGTACACTTCTAAAAGCAATTTTCGGTTTAGCAACAATACATTCGGGGAAGGTTTACCTGAATGGATCCGAAATTACCAGAGTTCCGGCACATGAGAAAACGAAATTGGGACTTGCATATCTACCCCAGACAGATAACGTCTTCGCAAATCTAACCGTGGAAGAAAACTTGAAAATAGCTGGATACACGCTGAACGAGGAGGAAGTTGATGAAAGGATCGCAATCGCACTTGACGCGTTTCCAGAACTGGAGAGATTTATGAAGCGAAAAGCAGGGACTCTTAGCGGTGGAGAGAGGCAGTTTCTGGCGATAGCCACCGCTCTTGTCAGAAAGGCATATGTACTCATGCTGGATGAACCCACAGCTCAGCTCGCTCCAAAATTTGCTGAACTGATCTTTGAGAGGATACTGGATTTGAGAGACAGATATCACCTCACAATACTTCTGGTCGAGCAGAATGTTCAGAGAGCACTTGAGATAAGCGATAACGCCTACCTCCTTATCAGTGGGAGAGTAGCATTTGAGGGTAAGGCAAGAGATCTGCTTGAACACGAGAAATTCGAAAAGCTTGTTATTGGGATAGTGGACTAAAGGATTAGGGATGAAGAATCTAACTATCTCCACAACCTGAGCTATTCCGGTAGCGTCAAGTGGATGTCCTTTTGAAAGTAATCCACCACTCACACTAACCGGAGCTACCACCAAGTTGAGTATTTTTGTCATTCCAACCTTTGGTAAAGCTGTGGGACTTCTCTGATTTATTTTTAAATTTTTTAGACTTTATTTTAGACTAAGGTTTATCTACTCTCAGATATAAATATTGAAAAATTAATCAAACGTGAGTATTATGTTAAGCACCCCAATAAGATCATTGAAGTCAACATTGCCATCTTCATCTATGTCACCAGCNACATGATAGTTGTGTGNAAGTATCAGATTAAGAGTGGCTATCAAATCATTGAAGTCCACGTCACCATCTCCATCTATGTCACCAGGTTTAAACAATGGTATGGCGAGTGGTAGGTAATCGATGTTGCTGGCATCGATCTGGTATGGCTGGTCACATATACCGTCAGAATTCCCATCACTGCAGACCTGGCTGAATCCATTCCCGTCTGGGTCAGCCCAGTAATTCCCGAAGGTGGTGTTCCAGATGATCGTCGAGTTGAGGATAAACGTGTTGTTGATGTTGTTGAGGTAGTTCCCGTATATCAAACAGCTTTTCGAGTNTTCCACATCCAGACCGAGNGTGTTATTTTGAATCCTGTTGCCTGTAACTGTAACCCCACTGGAATCCNTCACCAGAACTCCNTTCAGATTTCCTTTGACTGTATTTCTAATGATGCTGAGATTACTTGCNTTATCAACTGATAACCCTTCAATTCCACAGTTCAAGACAGTGTTGTTGACAAAAGTCACATTCTCAAGATAGAAACCGACGATGCCATTCAAATTGTTATTGGCGAAAATGTTATCCTGAACAATGACATTTGATACATTGTAAAACTCAATTCCGACATTTGTGTGTGACAGATTCTGCCCTCTGATAATTATGTTGTTGGAATTGATGGCGATAAGCTGTCCCGCTTTCTCCACATTATGGCCTGTTATATTTTCAAGATAAACAAGTGGTCTGCCATTTACGGTATTGTTCACTACCGTGTTTGAGAATGAGTCCACGAGTAGGAGACCGTTTCTTATAAGTGTATTGTTTAGAAGTCTTGTTTTACCGGAGTTTACAAGGGATATGCCGAATTCGTTGTCATTTATTTGACACCCTGATATGGTATTCAACTTGGAATTCGAGAAGCAAATTCCATAATCGCTTCTTTCAATCGTTGTATCCAGAATCGTGTTATTTAAAGAAGATTCAAAACCTAAACCGTAGTAGGCATTAATGATCCAGTTGTTTTTCAATGTGTTGTAATAAGAATTAAAGAGAATTATACCTCCTCTTGAGTCAGTAACTGTTGAATTTGTGATGGAAATGTTACTCGAAGAGTTTAGAAAGATACCAGCAACGAAACCCCTGAGAATATTCGAATCAAAACTGGAATTTTTCACAGAATCTGCATATATACTTGTGTTCCACTGTATGATCCCTAAGTTCCTGATGGTTACATTCTCAAGCTTTTCTGATGGCTTTTTGATGTAAATGGCACAGGGAGCGAAGAAATTGCTTGAAAGTGGGGCACCGCCGGTAAATCTGATAGTATGGCCCTTGCCATCCAATACAACATCACTGGAGGTTATGTTGATACAATACAGGGAATCCGTGTATATATCCTGTCCGAGAATGTAGTACCCCGGTTTATCAATTTCCACACAGGAATAGATCTCTTCAGCCACAGCAATAGAAAGAGAGCTGAAAATGGCCACAACCAAAAGACCGGCTGTAAATTTCAGGTTATAGCCCGGCAAATTCTCACCTCACATTCTCTTCAAAAATTTTAAAAAAATTAACTATTTAAATTTAACTATCTGAAAGTTGCTATGAAGGCGCAAATCAGGTTAATAAAATTTTAAACTCTCTCAAAAACAGCAGCCATCCCCTGTCCACCACCCACACACAGAGTTGCAAGTCCGTAATCAATCCCTCTTCTCTGCATTTCATGGAGCAAAGTTGTTACTATTCTCGCTCCAGTGCATCCTATCGGATGACCGAGTGAAATCCCACTCCCATTAACGTTTGTTATCTCCGCATCAAGGTTAAGCTCTCTAATGCATGCAATGGCCTGTGCAGCAAAGGCTTCATTGAGCTCGATAAGCCCTATATCTCTTAACCTGATTCCAGCTTTTTTAAGAACTTTTTTAACAGCTGGAATAGGACCAAGCCCCATGTAAGCTGGGTCAATTGATGCAGAAGCAAATGTTANAACTCTCCCAAGTGGCTCAAATCCGTATTCCTTTACAACTTTTTCATCCATCAGAAGAAGGGCTGCTGCCCCGTCATTCACACCGCTCGCATTCCCAGCAGTAACAGTGCCATCTTTTTTGAATACAGGCGGAAGCCTGGCAAGTTTTTCCAGACTGGTGTCCCGTCTTGGATGCTCATCTGTGTCAACTGTAAGTGTCTCTTTCCTGAGCTGTATTTGAACAGGAACTATCTCTTCTCTGAATTTTTCCTCATCAATAGCTCTAACAGCTCTCATGTGGCTCTGATAGGCCAGTTCATCCTGTTCTTCTCTTGTTATACCATACTTTTCAGCTATATTCTCCGCCGTTATCCCCATATGATAGCCGTAAAACTTCTCCCAAAGTCCATCGTAAACCATCAGATCAATAATTTCATCCTTAGCGTTAACAGACATTCTGTAACCCCATCTCGCTTTGAGAAGTGCATAGGGTACATTACTCATACTCTCCATCCCTCCTGCAATTACAGCTCTGGCATTTCCCAATGAAATCGAATTAAATGCCAGTTCCAGAGCTTTGAGACCGCTTGCACAGACCTTGTTTACAGTGAAAGCTGGAACCTCCTTGGGAACTCCTGCATAGATGGATGCCTGTCTTGCAGGGTTCTGACCCTGCCCTGATTGCAGCACATTGCCCATTATCACCTCGTCTAACTCCACCTCCATCCCATCATAATTGTGGTACTTTTCCTCAAGTTCAATCCTTTTCCGAGGAAGTTTCTCAGGATAGAAGTCCACAGACTCCTTTGTAGGAAATGGATTTATCTCAAGTTTATTTAAAAGTCCTCTTATCGCCACTGCTCCGAGTTCGTAAGCCTGCTTATCTTTCAGGCTTCCTCCAAATCTCCCAACTGGTGTTCTGACTGCACCAACAACGAATACCATGGATCCAACTGTACCCTGAAAATAAACATTTTTCTGATCTGAGCGAACTGAGCCACCATTGATTTTGGTGGAAATTTACCGGTTTGTCACTAAGTCATCTCCATTCCACCTTTTATATTCCACATTAACTCCGAGAAGCTCTGCTATTCTTGATACAATATGTTCAATGAGATCATCCAGACTTTGAGGCAAGGTATAGAACGAGACGACAGGAGGAAAAACAACTGCACCAACTTCAGCTAGTGCTGTCAGGGTCTTTAAATGTCCAAGATGAAGAGGAGCTTCTCTGATGGCAAGAACAAGTTTTCGCTTTTCCTTGAGAGTTACATCAGCAGCCCTCACAATGAGGTTATCAGCGATTCCATAGGCGATGCTAGAGGCAGTTTTGATGCTGCAGGGAACAATCGCCATCCCATCATGCTTAAACGTTCCACTTGAAATAGGAGCAGAAATATCATCCTCTCTGAAAAACTCGGTGGACATTGACTTGAGATACTCAATCGAGAAGTCAGTCTCAGCTTTGAGNGTTATCTCCGCAGCTCTAGACACGATTACATACACTTCTGCACCGNGTTTCACNAGTTTTTCTATTAATCTGACACCAAGAACCTGACCAGAAGCACCTGTAAGAGCTACAATATATCTCATAAAATATATAACATAAAAATTAAATTAGTGGTTCTATATCCTCATCAAAGAGTTCTATAGTCTTTGCAATTCTCATTTTCTCCGCGTTTTCAACTTCATCTTTTGCTTCAGCAGCAAGTCTTTGAAGCTCTTTCACTCTCGGTATGTCTGTCACGTTCGCAAGAATTACAAGAGCTGCTACATACCTTGTTCTCCTTGTTGGATAGTCCCCCGCCCTGACCTCGACACCTGCAATCTGCTCTTCAAGCCACAGTTTCGCTTTTTCGAGACCTTTTCGATCAAGATGTTCAGGTGGACCCGCCACGAGGATGAGGGCCCTTTCAGCACTTTTTATGTTGCACGGAACTGTCAGCCTGCCAAGAGCNGCTCTTCTGACGAGAGATGCTATTTTCATCGGTTTATCGTTTTCAATCGCTTCGAGCTCCTCTTTGTCCTCCTTTTTTCTCAACCATCCTTTCTTCTTCTTTGCTGCCGATTCTGCAGGTGAGGTTGCATAGCCTATTGAAGAAATGCCACCGCCCCTAAGTGTATTTATCACTTCACTGCTATCAACTACCATTTCTCCAACCATGTCTTCCTCTACCGGTTCACCAGCTCTTGCAAGAACTGCAAGTCTGCGCACAATTTCCTCATTTATCTTCCCAAAAGATTCTTTAAGACTCATCCCCTCAAACTTCCAGGCTCCGTTATCAACGAGGATGAGGTTATCCACGTATTTTAACATGGAAATCATACTTCTTGCAGCGTTTAAAGAGTAAAGCTTTCCTTCTTCAGGAGCTGGCAGAATCCCAAGAGCGTAAACAGGTTCAGCGTACATTTCAGAAAGATACTTCGCAAGAACAGGGGCACCACCGCTACCAGTNCCACCTCCCAAACCTGAAATTATNAGAAAAGCGTCCATATCATGGGTACCTCTCTCATCTATAGCGTTCAGTATCGTCTCTATTTCTTCCTGGGCTATTTTGGCACCCAGTTTGTTGTCTGTCCCGACTCCATGACCTTTCACAATTGTCTGACCTATCAGAATTCTGTCTTTAACTGGCACATGCTTCAAACCCATCAGATCAGTTCTCGCTGTATTGACCGCCAGCCAGCGAGTCCGTATTCTTGATCCTCTCCTTTTCTCGTTTTCGATGAAAAGATCAAGTATCTTACCTCCCGCCTGTCCAAAGCCAATAATGAAGAATCTCATGTGCTCACCTCTTCCCTGATTTCAGTCCCATCTAAAACGACTTTTTATTTAAACCTTTTCTCTGGTAAAATTATGCGAGGTTTTCTGCTACGGATTTGTAGGTCTGACAAGAAAACAGTAACTCCATATTCTTCATACAGTCACCAAACTGCATCCCAGATAAAGATATGACTGCACTGTACTTATGTTATAAAATTAAATATAAAATTAAATAAATTGATAATTTGTCTCACCCACCTCCTTTTGATTTTGGCTTAATCGCTCTGTGCGGACATATTTTTGCACAAACTGCACATCCAACACAGAGAGCTGGATCGATGTTCACTTTCTCTCCATCATAAACAAGGGCGGGACAGACAAAGGTATTTATACACTCAAGACATAGCTGACAGTCTTCAGTAACTTCGTAGGGAATTATANCCACACCTCTTCTCCTTCTCTCTCTTGTCCATAATATGGCGCAGGGTTGCCTGGCGATTATAACTGCAACCTCATCATGTTTTAACGCCCTTTCAAGTGCATCCATCATTTTCCTCACATTATAGGGATTGACGACTTCAACAAATTCCACCCCACAACCACGAACTATATCTTCAATTTTCACAGCTTTGCCTTCCTCACCACAACCTCTTCTTCCTATACCCGGATGGGGCTGATGCCCAGTCATCCCGGTGGTTGAATTGTCGAGTATAACCAGAACGAACTTCGCTCTGTTGTAAACGGCATTAACCAAGGCTGGGATTCCAGCGTGAATGAAGGTTGAATCACCTACTGTTGCTATAATCGGATCACTGAGTACGTGAGCCAGTCCGTTCGATGTGCCGACGCTTGCTCCCATGCATATTGTAATGTCCACTCCTTCAAGAGGTTTGTTTATACCAAGTGTATAGCATCCAATATCGCTTGGTAGCGAGGCATTTCCGACCCTGTTTACAACCTGCCGTATTGCATAATAGGAAGCTGTATGAGGGCAGCCAGGACAGAGTACAGGAGGTCGAGGAGGAGCTTTCTGAGATAGATCAGCAGAAATCTCCTCTATCCGACTGTAGTCTCTGCTTGGTTTGATTCCAAGAGCTTTGGCGATTCCAATTTCGACCCTTGAAATGTTGTACTCATAGTTCTCTGGCATAAAACCGTTCATCTTGCCATAAACTGTAACGTCACTTATCGCCCTGATATGGATCTCTACAAATGGATCTGTTTCCTCCACAACAATAACGGCATCCAGTTCAGAAATAAATTCCTCTATCAATTTCACCGGAAGCGGGAACATGCTTGACAGTTTGAGAGTTGGTAGCTCAACATTAAGATTTTCCATTGCTTCCTTGGCGTAGGCATAATCAAGCCCACAGGCAATAACACCTACACTACCATCTCCATCTTCAACCCAGTTCATTTCAGAACTTTCAAAATATTTCTGAATATCTCCAAGCTTCTTAAGGAGGACGGGCTTGAGTCTTCTTGCATGCGCCGGTAGAACAACGTCCGTCTGTGGATTTTTTCTCCATTCAACCTTTTCAAATTCCTTTATCGGGATTTTTCCAAGTTCCACAATGCCGCTTGCATGACTCAGGCGTGTATAGGTCCTCAGTATGATTGGAAGTTCGTATTTTTCTGATAATTCGAAAGCGAGCTTTGTCAGATCCTTTGCTTCCTGAACACTTGAAGGCTCGATCACCGGAACCTTCGCTGCCTTACCGTACCATCTGTTATCCTGTTCATTCTGACTACTGTGCATTGAAGGGTCGTCAGCTGACACAAGAACGAAGCCGCCTCTCGCTCCTACATATGCAAAACTGAAAAGAGCGTCTGCAGCGACGTTGACACCGACGTGCTTCATCGACACCATTCCTCTTTTCCCTGCAAGTGAAGCTCCCAGTGCAACCTCAAAAGCAACCTTCTCGTTGGACGAGTATTCCATGTAGAAGTCCATTCTACCCCTCAGCAACCTGCAGGCAGCACTGAGAGTGTCAGCGATTTCTGAGGAAGGAGTACCAGGATAAGCAGCAAAAACGTCTATACCAGCCTCAATAGCACCTCTTGCTATCGCCTCATTACCCAGAAGAAATACTTTCTCCCCTTCAGCGTCTCTGACCACATCTCTGAGCATGGGGTGTTTTCGATAAGTGGAATAAAACTTTTGCTGAATACTCTCTGATGAATGTCAGCTCTCTGCTACACTCTGAATACTCTCCCCTTTGCAGCTTTAGACAATCTGTGCATGATAGCACGCCCGATTCCCATCTCCTCCACACCTTCAACTACTATAATGTCCGGATTTTCAGAATCTGCCTCTCTTAAAGCCGAAAATATATTTCTCGCATACCTATCAATTCTCTCCCCAACTTCAATCACCTTTACACCCGGAATATCATAAACATTTTTCTTACCAATTATTATGACTTTCAGGTTTTTTCTACGCGCCTCATCNGCAAATCTGGCGATTTCTTCCTTCACGTTTTTGCCGGTAAAAACGTAGAGAGGGGAATCTGTTTCGTAGTGCCCGTACTTTTCAGCCACTCCAACACCAAGTTCAATTTCAACGTATTTTTCCAGTTCTTCAACACTTATCGCCCCAGGACGGAGAATGCGAGGAGGAGTTGTGGTTGTGTCCAGAACAGTTGATTCGATTCCGATCTGGACTTCGCCCCCATCAACTATGGCGTCTATTCTACCCCCCAGATCTTCGATGACGTGCTCAGGTTTGGTTGGACTTGGCTTTCCAGCAGTATTCGCAGAGGGGGCAGCAAGAGGGGTTTCTGAGAATTCTATCAATCTGAGGGCTATTTCGTGGTCTGGCATCCTCACTGCAACTTTATCAAGACCACCAGTGGTTATGTCCGGGACGATTCTCTTTTTTTTCATTACGAGTGTGAGTGGACCAGGGAAAAAATGTTTCATAAGTCTCTCCGCTACTTCATCAACTTCAGCTATCGTGTAAACAACATCCGTGGAAGACACATGGACTATTAGCGGGTTATCTGGAGGTCTTTTCTTTGCTTCAAAGATTTTCCTTACACTATCAGGATTCAAAGCATCTCCACCCAAACCGTAAACAGTCTCAGTTGGAAACGCAACAAGTCCCCCTCTCTTTATTATCTCCGCAGCTTTCTTCAAACCATGATCAGTGGGAGGAAGTATGAGTGTCATTCTCTGCTCTTTTCACCTCGCATCAAAATAGGAGATCTCAACTATCTCCGCTTCTATTGCATCAAGGAGGCTCCCACTGTACCTCAGATTCACAATTCTACCAACACCTCTTGGGGTTACTCTGAGTCTGACCACAGCCATTTCACTCTCCTCAATGTACTGCGGCGAAGAGTAGAAAATTGATTGGTGCAGTACCTCCTTTCCGGAGACCTCGGCTATAACGCCCCCCACACCCCTGCCAAGGTCGTGAGTTTTCGATGGTGTCAGAAATATGCAATCACCCAGTTCAACTTTCATTGCAGTTGCGATGTTGTGAGCGCTACGAAGTTCGATTGTCCTAATGTTCCTTCGAACTATCTCATCAAGAACGGGTCGGGAGATTCCGCAAAGAACGTAGCACCTCATAGCACCACCTCACCCAAACATTGGCAGTTCCTCTCTTCCTGCTTCCTGTGCTCTTGCCTGTTCAGCAAGTCTCTGCATTTGGGCTTCTATTAACTCTGCTTCCTTTATGAGTTTTTCAACACTGACATTCCAGCCCATTATCTTATTCATNGCTTNAACAAGAACCGCTGCAGCTCTTGGGTCAGGATTAAAACCCGAAGTTTCACCAAGCAGNACAATTCCAGGAAACTTCTTGGCCACACATTCATTCAGGATGCTTCCCGCAATTCCAGAAATTGTACCTGTTTTGAATATCTCAACATGCTCTTTTATCTCGTCAATTAAGCTTCTATGAGTTACGGCTCCAAAAACTCTCTTCTTCTCCTCGAAGGTCGCAACTCCTGCAAGCGAGTATAATCTTCGTGCATCTATTTCCACAGCCCATTCAACGACCCTCTCACTTATTTCATACGCTATTTGGGGCAGAATTGGAACATCAGAATGGATGAGGACAAAACCCATCTCAGCAGACTGGTAAACTCTTATTGGTGGTAGAACTATTCCCTCGTATAAAGTTGCAATCGGTGGAAGCATTTTAGATTCAACCACACCTACAGCTTCAAGATTTAGCTCTGTTATGTAATGAGCTGTTGCAATTGTACCAACAAGACCAATTCCAGGAAAACTNGTTAGCAGTACGGGTTTCTCCACATCCACCTTCTCAACCACTATCTCTGTATCATAGCCCATGCTCATACTCATGTCTCTCACTCTTTTTTAATCTTCGCATAGTTGATTGTATATCCCCATATATCTCCCCCACACCAAAGATTCATTAGAGATTCATTAAACGCATCAAAACCCAATATTGGGAAGAGTTTTAAAAAGAGAGAGGTTAGCCAAGAAGNGTTCAGTTTACTTTCCGGTCAGTCCAGAGGTGTTGCGCTTGGAAGTGCTGCTTGAAATGCGAGGAATTGTCAAGAAATTTGGTGATGTCCTCGCCAACGATCATGTAGATTTTCAGGTTGTGAGAGGAGAAATACACGGACTTCTGGGAGAGAACGGCGCTGGAAAAACAACCCTTATGAACATTCTGTACGGGCTATACAGACCTGATTCTGGTGAAATAATCTTTGAGGGAGAAAAGATCCAGTTTAAACGCCCAAAAGATGCAATAGAAGCTGGAATCGGAATGGTTCACCAGCATTTCATGCTTGTGCCCCGTATGAGTGTGCTACAAAACATTATTCTGGGCTACAGAACTCCAAAAGACCCTCTTATAGACGAGAACTGGGTGAGAGAAAGAATTAGGAAGTTATGTGAAATTTACGGCATTGAGATCGACTCAGAAGAACAGGTAATAAATTTAAGTGTTGGTGAAGAGCAAAGAGTGGAGATAATAAAAGCTTTGTTCAGAGATGTAAAACTTCTAATTCTCGATGAACCCACTGCAGTTTTAACCCCTCAGGAAGTGGACAACCTTTTCTCCGCTCTAAGATCTATGACAAAGAGGGGGCTAACCATAATCTTCATAACCCATAAATTAAACGAGGCGCTCAGCATCACTGACAGGATAACTGTCCTGAGGCGTGGCAAGAACGTAGGAACTGTTGAAACTTCAAAAACTAATCAAAAAGAGCTGGCAAAAATGATGGTTGGAAGAGAGGTGATAATGGACATTTCAAAACATACACCAAGATTTGGGAAGGAAATCCTGAAAGTAGAGAATCTATGGGCACGGGACGAGAGGGGNTTAACGGCTCTTAAAGGTGTTTCCTTCTCAATAAGAGGTGGAGAGATTTTTGGTATTGCTGGTGTATCCGGAAATGGCCAGAAAGAGCTTGAAGAGGTGCTTGCTGGTTTAAGAAGTCCTTACAGAGGTAGAGTGATCCTGGATGGAAAGGATATTACTGAGCTGAGTGTCAGAGAGAGGAAAGAAATAGCATATATTCCCGAGGACAGAATCGGAGTTGGCCTGGCTTTGCAGCTTAGTGTCATGGAAAATCTTGCTCTGAGAAATTTTTCAGATTTTAAAAACGGCCTATCACTCAATTTTGACGCAATGGAAAGCTATGCCAGAAAGCTTGTCCAGGAATTCTCAATAAAAGTTCCCTCAATTTATGCTCCTACCAGTACACTATCCGGAGGAAATATTCAGAGGCTTATACTTGCACGTGAACTTTCCAGACGTCCAAAACTTCTGATAGCCTCTCAACCAACACGCGGACTTGATGTAGCAGGTATAGAATACGTCAGAAAAAGACTGATCGAAACTGCAGAAAGTGGTAGTGCAATTCTACTTATTTCTGATGACCTTGATGAAATAATGCAGCTTAGTGATACCATTGGAGTTATGTACGAAGGAGAAATGAGGGGAATTATCCCGCGGGAGAGAGCTGACATAGAGACAATTGGATACCTGATGGCTGGTGGCAGATTCGAGCGGGAAATGAGGGTGTGAGAGTTATGAAACTAAACTACATGATGCCAGCAATCTCTATTGCTGCATCCCTACTTTTTGTTGCCTTCTTACTCGCAGCAATAGGTGTAAATCCAATTGATGCTTATACCACCATGTTCACTCGCTCTTTCAGTTCAAAATTTGGCATTACCGAACTTTTTGTTAAAACAGCTCCAATTATACTAACCGGTCTGGCGGTTGCCGTGCCATACAAAGCGGGATTGTGGAATATAGGAGCAGAAGGACAGCTCTATATGGGTGCTTTTGCAGCAAGTTTTGTTGCCCTTTACGTATCTCTACCCTCGGCCTTTGTTCTTCCAGTCATGCTCATAGTATCCGCCCTTTTTGGTATGCTATGGGCAGCAATCCCAGGAATCCTGAGAGCTAAATTCGACCTAAATGAAATAATATCGACGCTGCTTCTCAATTATGTTGCAATATACTGGGTTGAATATCTTGTCTATGGACCGATGAGGGGAAAGGAAGTTTTTAATTTTCCTTATTCTGATATTTTCCCAGATTACGCAATTTTGCCCAGACTGTTTGGTACTCGCTTCCATGTAGGGATCTTTATAGCAATTATAATAGCCGTTCTGCTCTACTACATCATGAAGAGAACTGGTTTTGGATTTTCCATCAAAGTTGTGGGGGCAAACCCAAAAGCAGCTGAATACGCTGGAATCAACAGGAAGGGGATCCTTTTGTATACCATGCTCATAGGTGGTGCAGTTGCCGGGATTGCTGGTATGATTGAGGTAAGTGGAATTCACATGAGACTCAGAAGCAATGTCTCACCAGGATACGGATACGCAGGCATCCCTGTAGCGCTACTAGCAGATGGNAATCCTCTCCTCGTTATAGTTGCAGCATTTCTGTTTGGTTTTCTTTATGTAGGTGGTTCAGCGCTTCAAACAACATACTCGATCCCAGTTTCAATAGTGTACATATTTCAAGCTCTCATAGTTTTGTTCATAATAGGTGGAGGGCGTTTCACAAAAAAGAAGGGGAGGAGATGATATGGACATCATAGCTTCACTCATAGCCTCATCAATCAGAGCCGGTACACCTTTACTCTTTGCAACGCTGGGGGAGATTGTCACGGAACGAAGTGGCGTTTTGAATCTGGGACTGGAAGGAATAATGATTGTAGGAGCACTTACAGGTTTTGCTGTGAGTTTGCTCACGGGTAACGCATGGATTGGTGTTCTTGCAGCAGGAATTGCAGGAATGCTGATTGCATCAATCCACGCTTTCTTCTCAATCACTTTAAAAGCAAATCAGCCAGTTACCGGATTGATGATTGTTCTGCTGGGTACAGGTTTGACAGGATTTCTCGGAAGAAACTACATAGGACAGGTTGCAGAGTACATTCAACCCATTAACATCCCAATCCTCTCATCACTTCCATTCGTGGGAGAAGCATTCTTCCAGCATGACCCCCTCGTATATGCGGCAATGCTGTTAACACCTCTCATCTGGTTCATACTTTTTAGAACCAGATACGGAATGGAAATTATTGCTGTTGGAGAGAACCCCGAAGCTGCAGATACCCTTGGCGTTAATGTTGATATAATCAGATACACAAGCACACTAATTGGAGGTTTTCTCGCCGGAATTGCTGGAGCTTATCTGAGTTTGGCCTATGCTAAACTCTGGACAGACGGTATGACTGCCGGAAGAGGATGGATATGTCTTGCTCTGGTGATATTCAGCGGATGGATGCCCCAAAGAGCTGTTCTCGGTGCATATCTCTTTGGAGGACTTGATGTTTTATCCTTCAAAGTTCAGGCCGCAGGAATTGGAGTTTCATACCATCTTTTGAGAATGGTTCCTTACGTAGTAACAGTAATTGTCCTTCTTTTCAGTGTAATAAGGAAAAGAGAGCTCTTCGGAGCTCCTGCTGCTCTTGGAAAACCTTATATCCGTGGAGAAAAGCAGTGATAAGTAGCGGAGTAACAGAACTTAAAATTCGAAGATAAATCAAAAAGCTTATCTTTTGTTTTCGGTCAGATGAGGCATGAGGCGGATCTGGATATTGGCTCTTTCTCTGGCAGTAATAATCAGCGTGGGATTTGCTGGTTGTGCACAGGAAGAAAAGACCCCTACAGAGAAAACTCCNGCTCCAGGAACTGAGGAAGCTAAAAAGACTCTCAAAGTTGCTTTTGTTTACGTAAGTCCGGTGGGTGATGCTGGCTGGACTTACATGCACGACCAAGGCAGACAATTTATAGAGAAAAAATATGGAGTTCAGACAGCCTATTCTGAATCTGTTAGCGATGCTGACGCAGAAAGAGTTATCAGAGAGTATGCGGAGCAGGGTTATGATGTAATATTCACAACTTCATTCGGATTCATGGATCCAACAATTGCGGTTGCAAAAGATTACCCCAATATTGTTTTCATGCACTGTAGTGGATACAAGACAGCAGAGAATGTCGGTACTTACTTCGGAAGAATGTACCAGGCTCGTTATCTCACTGGACTTGTTGCCGGAGCGATGACAAAGACGAATAAAATTGGATACGTCGCAGCGCATCCCATACCCGAAGTTATAAGAGGTATAAACGCATTTGCTCTCGGAGTTAAAAAAGCGAATCCAGACGCTACAATCTACGTTGTTTGGACCGGTGCATGGTATGACCCTGCCAGAGCGAAAGAAGCAGCTTTAAGTCTCATTGACCAGGGATGTGATGTTATTGCCCAGCATCAGGATTCCCCTGCTCCTCAACAGGCAGCACAGGAAAGAGGAGTGTACTCCATTGGATACCACAGTGACATGTACAAGTTTGCACCAAAAGCTCACCTAACAGCCGCTATCTGGAACTGGAGCGTGATTTACTCCTATGTGATTGAGGAAGTTATGAAGGGCACGTGGAAGAGTGAGGAAATTTGGTGGGGTATCGACAAGGGTGTGGTTGATGTAGCGCCATTTAACCCAGTAGTTCCAGAGGATGTGAAGCAGCTCGTACTCAATGAAAAAGAGAAGTATCTGAANCACGAATTCCCCGAACAGTATCCATTCNTTGGCCCAATTTACGACCAGAACGGTAATCTTGTGAAGGCGGAAGGAGAGGTAATGACAGACGAAGAGTTACTCTCAATGAGCTTTTTTGTGGACAACGTGGTTGGAGAAATCCCCGCAGCAGGTCAGGTGGAATAAGATTTTAAATAAATTTTAAGTTTTTATTTTTTAAACTCAAAATAAGTTCAGGAGGGTTTGACAGTTATGGAATATCTGAGACCCTCCACCTCCACCTCGTAGCTACCCTCTATTTTACCTCCAGGAACTGGGAACGGCTCCTCTCTGATTTCTCCCTTCAAAAACTGAAGGCCTGTTTGCGGGAAAAGGGCATATATGAGTACGTTCTCATCAGTTGATTCGATACCCATCTCCTCTAACTCTTTCTTCCTTTTTTCAAACTCCGGTTCCAGCAGATCTGCAGGTCTGCAATCTATCGGTTTTTCATCACCAAGTATTTTCTTAACAATCTCAGGTTTCACAGGAGCCGGGGTCTTGCCATACATCCCTCTTACAAGATCTTTTGTTTCTCTCGTTACTACTTTGTACCTCTCACCCACAAGAACATTTATAACGGCCTGAACTCCAACAATCTGACTCGTTGGAGTTACAAGCGGTGGATAACCAAGATCCTCTCTAACTTTAGGAACTTCTTCNAGAACTTCTTCCAGTTTATCAAGAGCGTTTTGTTCCTGAAGCTGTGCGATCAGGTTGGAAAACATTCCTCCGGGTATCTGGTAAACCAGCACTCTTGTGTCGGGAATCGTAGAAAGAGGATTGAGATATCCCTCGTACTTCTCNCTTATTTTCATAAAATACTCCCTGACTTCAAGCAATACGTCAAGATTTACTCCAGTATTATAACCAAGCTCATTCAGAGCGTACACCATACTTTCCGTTGGAGGATGCGATGTTCCACAACTCAGTGGAGACATACACGTGTCTATCATCTCCGCACCAGCTTCAACTCCTTTAAGAAGTGCCATGGAAGCCATTCCACTTGTATAGTGGGAGTGAACATTAACGGGCAGACCGACCTCCTTTCTAATTGCCCGAACAAGATCGTAGGCAACTTTTGGTGAGAGCATACCCGCCATGTCTTTCAGGCAGATAGAATCAACCTCAAGTTCTGCCAGTTCATTCGCAGTTTCGACATACTTCTCGATTGTGTGGACTGGAGATATGGTGTAACAAATCGTTCCCTGCACATGGTACGCTCCATATTTTTTAGCAGCCTTGATAGAGGTGACGAGATTTCTCACATCATTCAAGGCATCAAAAATTCTGAAAATATCAAGACCATTTTCTACGGTTTTTTGAACAAATTTCTCAACTATGTCATCTGGGTAATGCCGGTACCCAACGAGATTCTGACCTCTAAGGAGCATCTGAAGCTGGGTGTTTTTTACCCTCTTCCTTATTTCTCTCAATCTCTCCCACGGATTCTCATTGAGAAATCTATGACAGGAGTCGAAAGTGGCACCTCCCCATACTTCAAACGAGTAGATGCCAGCACTGTCGAAAGTCTCAAGAACTGGAAGCATGTCTCTCGTTCGCATTCTTGTAGCGAGCAGAGATTGATGACCATCTCTGAGCGTTAAATCAACAATTTTCACTTTTGACATGGAACAGAGTTGAGGGATGCAAATTAAAAGTTTTGTTATCTCATCCCTGTGATCCGGTTTTGTAGAAAAATTTGTAAAAATTTTACAACCTGCTAATGGAAAATGGTGAAGAAAGCTGCAAAGTAGCAGCATATCGAAAGATTCAATTACAAAAAAGTTTATAGCACATCAGATGAATTTGACAATTANGAAACCGATGTACATTGAAGTCTTCATTCTGATAGCAATCCTTGCAGCATCTTTTATCGCAAGCCTCAGTATAGGTCCAGCGAAGGTAGGAATAAACGAGATTACTGGAATCTTGGATGGCAGTTTAACTGGTGAGAGTTACAAGAAAGCCTATGATATCATTGTAAACTATAGACTGCCACGCACACTTCTCTCAATTTTCGTTGGAATATCTCTTGCATCTTCAGGATGTGCTTTGCAGGCACTGTTCAGAAATCCTCTCGCGGATCCCTACATCCTTGGTGTTTCCAGTGGGGCAAGTGTTGGAGCAGCACTGTCAATTCTTCTCGGCGTGGAAAACGTACACGGAATGGTAATCCCTGCATTTGTCATGGCCCTACTTGCAGTTTATATCGTGTACAGCATTGGAAAAACCTCCACTTACTCTCTCCTTCTTGCAGGGGTAGCAATTGGATCATTTCTCTCAGGCTTAACATCCCTTCTAATTTACATTGCAGCCAGAGATATGCATAAGGTTATTTTCTGGATTATGGGCGGTTTCTGGACAGCAAACTGGGAAAAAGTCACTATCATATTTCCTGCCCTTTTACTGGGAATCACGGTGGTTTTTTTAAACTCATGGAAGCTAAATGCCGTCTTACTTGGAGAAGAACACGCACTTAGTGTTGGAGTGGATATCAGCAAGCTTCGAAAGATTATTATTGGGTCTTCTGCTCTCCTCACAGCTTCTGCCGTATCTGTCAGCGGAGTTATTGGGTTTGTTGGTATAATCATACCTCACTCAATGCGTCTTCTGGTTGGAGAAGATCACAGAATTCTGATACCAGCCTCGATACTCTTCGCAGCAGCATTCATGCCAGCCGTCGATATACTTGCGAGATCCATTACATCAGGTGAAATTCCTGTGGGAATTATTACTGCAATGCTTGGGGCACCCTTCTTTGTTTATCTTTTAAGGAGGGGTTGGAGATGAGACTTGTGGTGGAGGGAATCACAGTAAAACTGGACAGCACATTCAATCTTGAAAACGTCAGTTTTGTTGTCAAACAGGGAGAACTTGTCTGCCTCCTTGGACCTAACGGTAGCGGAAAAACAACATTACTCAGAACACTTTATGGAATCCTGAAACCCGTGGGTGGAGCAGTATATATCGACTTTGAAAGATGTAAAAATGCGAGTTCAGAAGGCAGGAAGCCCATAAACATTCATAAAATGAGTATAGATGAAGTCGCAAAGGTAATGGGATACCTCCCACAGGAATACGAGGACAGTAATCTAACTGTATTCGATGTTGTCCTACTTGGCCGAACTCCATATCTGAGTTTTAGACCATCGCAGAGGGATATTGAAATGGCAAAAAAAGCACTTAAAATAACAGGTATGGACAAATTCCAGAATAAACCATTTTCCAGACTCAGTGGAGGCGAAAAGCAGAAAGTTATGCTTTCCCGAATATTTTGCCAGCAATCAGAAGTTCTACTCCTCGATGAACCAACATCACACCTCGATATTAAAAGTCAGATTGAGGTTATGAAAGTTATTGAAANGATGTGCAAAGCTGGGAAAACTGCCATTGTGTCTCTCCACGATGTCAACCTTGCTACAATGTTCTGTGACAGGGTTATAATGATGAAATCCGGAAAAATCGTTTATGCTGGGAAAACAGAGAGTGTTATCACCAGTGAAAGCATCAAAGACGTGTTTGGTATAAATGCCGAAATAATCAGACGAAATGGGAGAATTTTCGTACTACCTGAAAGAGATGAAGTTCTGGATTGAGGAAGACACGTTAATCGTCCATGGAAGATACAACGCTCTGAGTTCAGGAATTGGTGGAGGATGGAAAGATGTTGAATATCTATTCAACCACACAGTCAGCAAGGATTTTGAAAGATGGAACCCCACTGAATATCTGAAATCAGTTGCAGAAAGATACTCCATGAAGAGTTACTTTGGTTTGCTCACGTCTGTTCCAATGAAGAATCTTGCCATCGTTTCTGTCGATGAGGTTACAGTTTTTGTTACTGCTGGAGTGAAGAATCCAAATGAACAAGTCAATTTGAGTCCAAGAAGAGAAACGAATACAGGAACAATTAACATAATAATTGTCGTTAAATCTCGAATGACGGATGCAGCTATGGTCAACACAGTCATAACAGCAACAGAAGCAAAGTCATCAGCTCTGCTTGAGATGGGATATCAGTTTACCGGAACCTGCACGGATGCTGTTATAGTTGCAAAGGAATTGGACAGCCAATCTAAAAACTACTACGAGTACGCTGGTCCTTCCAGTGTACTTGGTAGAAAAATCTGGAAGGCTACAAAGCGAGCAGTTCGAGATAGTCTCCTGAAATACTAAAATCAAAAATACTTGTTATTCTGTCAAATTAAGTTAACTTTTTATATAGCTACATCAAATTCACCTCCATGAGACCAAGGAAGTCGGTGTTCATCTATCTCATCTTCACATCTCTCCTGATTAACTCAGTTACAGCAACAACATTCCATGGCGACTTCCAGAGGACCGGTAACTTTACACAGAACTCTAGTATCCTGCCAGTTATTGAGTGGAAAACATACATAAGTGGACTCGTTGGCTCATCACCGGTTTTTTTCAAAGGGAATATCTTTGTTTCCAACTGGTACGGGTGGTCAGAATGGAACNCAGGGCTATACTGTCTGAATGCTACTGACGGAAGCATAAAATGGCGAAATGATAAAATAACAGGTGCATCAAGTGTTGCTGTAAATACAAGNGGAGACTTCCTTTTTGTTGGCGCATTAAATGGAAAACTCTACGCAGTTAGAGTGGATGATGGAGAAATTATCTGGAGCAAAAAACTTGAGAGGAATCCTCAGTGGTGGGGAATAGCCTCATCACCTCTGATTTACAATGGCCAAATTTACGTTACAACGTTTTCTGACAGTACACTCCATGCTCTTGACTTTTCTGGAAATGAAATCTGGAGCTTCTCTGCCGGCGGCGAGACTTCCCCCTACTCATCCCCTGCTGCTTACGGTGGGAAAATATTCTTTGGAGGTTCAACAAATGAAGAGCAGACAAGGCTGTACTGTCTTGATGAAGAGGGTAATGTTCTATGGAGTGTTGANCTGAAAGGAAAGATTGCCTCTTCACCATCTGTAGGCTACAATTCTGTGTTTATTGCAACAGAAACAAATCTCTACGCCATCACACTTGATGGAAACGTTGTGTGGAGTATCCCATTCAGTGGAACTATGTCAACACCAGCTCTCGCTTACGGTAGAGTTTACGTTGGATCAAAAGAAGGACTTTACTGTATAGATGCAAAGACAGGTAAAATTGAGTGGAAATTTATAACAAATGGAAAGATAGATTCCTCACCAGCCGTAGCTGGAAAATATGTCTATTTTGCAACAAACACCCCAGAAGGAACGATATACGCTCTGAATGCCACATCTGGTAAACTCATTTGGTATTACAGGCTTAAGCCCCCATCCGGGTATTATTACAACATAATGTCTTCACCCTTCATAACAGATGGAAGAATGTTCATAGGAGCTGACAGTGGTTACGTCTACTCATTCTCCTCGAAAGGAAAGATAAGTCTTAATGTAACTGTACTGCCTGGAGATAGAATCATGAAAGTTGGTAATGTTACTCACGAGNTCCCCAACACAACCGTTCTCGGTGTGCTTCTTTCAGCATCTGAAAAAGGAATTAGCGGCGACTCAGAAATTTCTTTTAATGTAGAATTTCGCGATTATCAGGTATTTTCAGTATTCTCCATGTTTGATATTGAATGTAACTGGTCGTGTTTGATAAACGACCGGACTGTTAAAAACTGTATGGGCACAAGTGTAAAAGAAGGTGACAATCTCCAGCTGTTCTGCGATTCTCCCGAAAGTTCACCAGTTTTGGAGATCAATCTAGACATAACTGAGACAAGGATAACCTCGTTCATAACCTCTGACGGGGAGAGAGGCGGATATTTAACATCCTGGATTACTCTAACAGTATCGGAGGATGGATGGTATGTAGTGGTTGTGAGTGGTACAAACCAGAGAGGTGACGCAATTGCTGGAGTTGGAACAGTTTTTCTGGCAGCTGGTCAAAGTGAGAGGGTTCCAGTAATCGTCCACATTCCACAGGAAATCCCTGCAGGAACCTATACCCTCTACGCTGGNGTTTACAGACTTTCAGAATTTCCAGATAGAATTACCAGCTGGTCAAGAAGTTCAACGTCAATGGTAAGGTAGAGACCATGAACACGATTTTGAGGTTCTGGCAGTACCTGTTTGTACCTTCAGTTTCCATTTTAATTTTTTTAGTAATACTTTTAATTTTCACAACCCAGGTTGAGGCTCTTTCGGTGAGTGTTGATGGAAACTGTGTTGATGATCAGGTGACTGTTACGGTAAGCGAACCATCATTTGTTATATTCAGAATGAATAATGGNACACCAGTTTACGCTTTTGCAAATCCTTCATGCCACTTTATTCCGAAAGTTACCGGAATCCTGCTTNTTAAGGTGATTTCNAAAGATGAAAGNCTNATGAAATATCAGACGATCTCCACATGCGAAGAGGAGGTGGAAGACTACTATCCAACCCTCCCTGAGGGATCATTCACAAAACAGGTTGGTGAAAAGACGTACGCGATAAACTGGAGAACTGCACTTGGAGCTCTTGAAAAAGCCTCCCAAATAAGAGATTTTAGCTATACATTGAAAGAGACTGCATGGGGGCTTTTTGTTGACTGCATAATGGATAAATGTTCTAAAAGCGAGGGAGATGCCTCGGGCTGGATGTACTGGGTAAATTATCCCGAAGATCCGCTTCCAGGTATAGCTGCAGGTGAGTACCACATCCTGCCGGGTGATGAAATAGTGTGGTACTTTTCAAGGAGTATGGATGAAACCCCAGAAACATCTCCTTACAGAATTACAATCGAGGTTGGCTTGGATTACAGAATCGATGTTCATGTAGAATGGCGCTCAGAAACTGTTGTAAACAGCTCACTAAACAAAACAACACCAAATCAGAGCTACGATGTTTCTGAACTGGTCAGGATAAACAGATGGAATGAGACAGTTTTACTCAAACCAGACAGAACTACAACTTTAACACTGCCAGCAGAGATCGTGAATTCAACTTCCGTTGTTCTTTTAAAATTAACATCACCACTCAAAACTTCAGCAATTCTATCGTTATCAGAAGATAGATGTCCTCCATACCCAGTATATGGTAAGCTCCTTTCCTGCTTTGCGTTTTCCATTGTCACTCCAAATTCCACAACTCTCCATCACATCAATGCTGGTATCGAGTTCAGAGTGCCCAGAAACGTTGATGGAAAGGTTGATGGGAAGATGCCATTGTTGATGGTTTTCCAGAACTCCTCCTGGATTGAGCTGATGTCCCGTTCATCTGGTAAAGATAAAAATTTCATCTACTACTTTTCAGCCTTTCCTGCAAACATCTCAGGAACTTTTGCTGTTGTCCTTCCATGGAAGAATTTCCCTTTGAAAGTTACGGATGAACCCATTGTCCGGGCATTGAATTACTTAAAAGAGCTCCAGCTGGAAGATGGCGGATTTGCAAATCCTGAAGAGGAGAGTGACATATCCAAGACGTCCTGGGCAATAATTGCTATCGCTGCAGCATACCAAGATCCCCACACATGGATAAAAAATGGTAACTCACCTGTGGACTACCTGAAAAGGGAGTTGGAAGGGTCATTATCTTGGATGGGCACAGCAGATATTGCAAGAACAATCCTCGCAGTGATTGCTGCAGGTGAGAACCCCAGAAATTTCAGCGGCGTTAATCTTGTTGAACTGCTGAAAAAGAGGATAAAGGAAGACGGAAGAATTGGAGACTACATCTACACAACAATTTGGGGGGTAATAGCATTAAAGGCAGCTGGTGAGAATGTTTCAAAGTCTGTAGAATGGCTGAAAAAGCACCAAAATGATGATGGTGGATTTGCCTGGGCTGTAGGTGAAAGAAGTGACTACGATGATACTGCTGCAGCAATACAGGCATTGATTGCAGCTGGAGAGCCAAGAGATTCCAGAGTGATCAAAAGAGCTCTTGAGTATCTTAAAACAGGTCAGAATGAGGATGGTGGGTTCCGATACTTTGGCAATTCCTCATCAAATGCTGCGAGTGATTCATGGATTATTCAGGCACTTGTGGCAGCAGGGGAAAATCCCCGTGACTGGNGGAGGAACAATATCAGTGTGGTAGATCATTTACTGAGTCTTCAAAGTGAAGAAGGGTATTTCAGGTACACAAAATATGAGTCTTCAAATCCAGGATACATGACGGTATGCGCTATCATGGCTTTACTTGGCAGACCACACCCGGTTCTACCCACTTATCGGAACTATACACAAGTGACCTTCAACACCAGTGAAAGTTTACCGGAACGTGAACCTGAAAACGTGAATAACTCTGTCCTTTCTGAAACTTCTGACATTTTCAAAGCTGTGCCAGAACAAACGATCAGTTCAAATGTATCAGAAAATTATGCAGGAAGGATTATCGGATTTGAATTGATACTCTCAATTATCGCTATTTTGATTTGTGCGAGGTTGAAAAAATGGTAGGAAAACATCTTTTTATTATTGCAGCTCTCATTGCCGGTATACTCGCCGGATGCGCTTTGAGCGATAAAACCACTTCAGACATCAAAGAGTCAGTCAGCTTACTCAACACTTCCAACAGCTCCCCTAGTTCTACAGTTGTTACTGATGACTTTGGCTTCAAGGTTTCCGTCATGCCTCTTCCCAAGAGAATAGTCTCACTTGCACCCAGCAACACAGAGATACTTTTTGCTCTTGGGCTTGGAAGTAGAATTGTAGGGGTTACCGATTACTGCAACTATCCTCCTGAAGCGCTCAAGAAAACGAAAGTGGGAGGTTTCTCAACAATCAGCATTGAACGGGTTCTGGACCTGGATCCAGATCTTGTGGTAGCTGCAAGAGGAAATGGAGAAGAAACGGTCAAAGTACTTAGAAACCTCGGATTGAGAGTTGTTGCCCTTGATCCACAGAGTATGACTGACATTATGAAGGATATTCTGCTCCTTGGAAAACTCACAGGAGCTGAGGAGAATGCGTCAAGACTTGTCAATTTCATGAATTGCAGAATTGAAAAGGTTNAGAATGNAATTAGCAATCTCAATTACAGGCCACGAGTTGCACACATTCTGTGGACAGATCCCATATGGGTNAGTGGTAACGGGACTTTCATAGATGACCTGATCAGGAGAGCTGGGGGANTGAACGTATTTTCAGATCTCAAGGGATGGAGAATTGTTAGTGTGGAAGATCTGGTTGAAAGAAACCCNGATGTAATAATTGTTAGCAGTGGAGGAGGTATGGGTGGAAGTGGCGATTTACTCTACAGATGGGTTATGAACAATTTAAAAAATGTTGAAGCTGTTAAAAACAGTAGAGTTTACCTAATCGACGCAGATATAATCTCCCGACCTTCATACCGGCTGGTATTTGCCCTTGAACAAATTGCAACATTCCTCCATCCTGGAGTTCAGTTTAACACATCTGAGTGTGATTTTCTTTATGAATCACTTTATATANCAGAAAANGCACACTCCGAGAACGTCTCTCAATAGAGAGGTGAAAGATAGGGAGGTGAAAGATGTCAAAATTTGAAAAAGAACAGAAGATATTCGAGATCTCTGGCATAAAGATAGGAGGTCAGCCTGGGGAGTACCCAACCGTTTTAATTGGTAGTATTTTCTTTGATGGTGATCCACTTTTAATTAACAGGAGCAAGGGAGAATTTNATAGAAGTAAAGCAGAAAAACAGCTCAATGAAGTTAAAGAACTTTCTGAAGAAACTGGAAATCCTGTTTTTCTGGANGTTGTGCTCGATAAATCTTTTGAGAAATTTATAGACTTCGTAATTGAGACTACGGAGTTTCCAATTCTGATAGACTCCCATTCCCNCGAGGTCCGTATAAAAGCAGCTCAGTACGTAAGTGAGGTGGGAGTTGNGGACAGGGTGATATACAACTCGCTCAGTCCCTTCACAAAAGAAGCGGAATTATACAAACTTCAGAATACAGAAATCAATTCTGCTGTTCTCCTATGTTTCAATCCAAGGAACCCAACTGACGCAGGAAGAATCGATGTCTTGAGGAAGCTNGTAAAAATGGCAGAAATTGGAGGAATTGAAAAAATCCTTGTAGATCCTGGTGTTCTTGATCTTCCCGACCCAGGAATAGCAGCAAAGACCATACAGGCCGTAAAGAACGGGTTCGGTCTTCCTTCAGGATGTGCACCCCATAATGCAGTAGATATATGGAGAAAAAGGGTAAAAATGAGTGAACAAGAATATATCCTGAAATCATGTACAGCAGCAGTGTTCATGATAGCAAGTGGATCCGACTTTGTATTTTACGGTCCAATAGCCCACTCAAGATTTATTTTTGCTGCATGTTCGCTTGTTGATGCNTATATTGGATACGCTGAAAAAATATGTGACCGAAGAGGGCCAGTTACAAAAGAGCACCCACTGTACAAGATATTCAGAAGAGATTAGTTTGAATAAAAATAAACTATCAGAAATTTAACTATTCAATCTCGTCAATAAATATTTCAGACTCTGATTCGAGTAGAATTTTAAATTCAGNGGGAGACAGAACGGGCTTACGGAAGTTTCTGAAGTCATCGTACGTGATTCTGGGACATGCAGTGTTAACGTAGAAATCGAATGGAAGGTTGTAAAGCTTTTCTGGAGTAAGATCATCGACGCAGATTATACAGGCATTGATTTTCATGCGGATAGCCTCGTCCCTTAATTTTCTGGCAAGAGAAANCCTTTTCTGTCCGGGTTTGTATGACACTATTATTCCAACACACTTCTTATCAATGCATCTTGATATCTGGAAGTACCTCTCCTTCAAGAAGCCAGAGACGTCAACTTCTTCCAGTTTACCTGCTATGGGATCAAATGCATAGACCTTTTTTCCCGTATACATGGCNGCTCCCCTTGCATGGAAAAGGCCATCACCAATGAAAAGAATGGCTTCACTTTGAGAATCCCTGAGAGCTGTGTAGTTGCATCCCAGAACTTGCCCCTTCATCTGAACTCTACTGCTCCCTTTTTTTAACTCGACAAGGTATCCTTTACCCTCTAAATATCGTTTAACTTCTGGCAATTTATGACAGTACTGTGCTGTGGCAATCAAAGAAATTTTCTTTTCAGGTATATCCAGATCTATCTCGGGGTTATAATCCACAAAAACGGGTATGTAGATAACCCTATCCAGCTCAACAACCTTTGTGTGACCGAAATGAAGGAGCACATCCACATCCTGGAGTAGATTGAGATCTATATCACAAGCCCCAAAACAGCTTTCCCCTGAAATTAGAACTTCATGTCCATTTTTTTCAAGCTTTTGAGCTATTTCAANTGCATACCTTTTCAAACCATCTGGTAGCTGCACTCCAACTTTTCTGGCAGAAATTCTTGGAATTTCCGAGATTTTAAACTTCACACTGAAAATTTTAAATGAAGTTTAAAAAGGGTTTTTGAATTAAGATTCATCCACACTCTCTGTGANGTGTTCGGATAGATACCTGTAAACAGAATATGCTGCTACCGCTCCATCTCCGCAAGCGGTAACTACCTGCTTTAGGGGATTATCACAGCAATCACCCGCTGCAAAAATACCTTCAACGTTTGTTCGCTGCTCTCTGTCAACCTTGATATAACCCATCGAGTCTCTCTCAACCCCAAGCTCTGTAACGATGTCCGTAGCAGGTCTCATACCTATTGCTATGAATACTCCATCAACCTCAATTTCCAATTCCCTCTTTTTCTCTCTGCTGTACACAACCACCCTTTCAACCTTACCAGCACCCTCAATTCTCCTGAGATTTGTGCTCGGTATAACCCTCACACCTCTCTTCTCCAGCTCGTCGATTAATGCCTTTTCAACCCTGAGTGCAGGGGTTCTTGAAACAATTGTAACCTCACATCCAATATCGTGAAGATAAATGGCATCTTTTACAGCTTCCTTTCCGCTACCATAAACAATCACTTTCTTCCCTCTGAAAAAGTTTCCATCACAGGTTGCACAGTAACTGACACCTTTTCCAACAAACACCGACTCACCATCAATACCTGCTTCTCTGTGTTTCCCACCGGTGGCGATAATAACAGCTTTAGCAACATATTCCTGACTCTCTGAAATCAGTACAAAATCGTTACCTCTTTTTCTGATTCTCTCCACTTTCTCCATTCTCCACTCAGCACCAGCTTTCATAACTTGTTCTTTCATTTTTTCAAGAAGTTCCATTCCACTTCCTTCAAACCCAGGGTAATTCTCTATCTTAGCTGCAAGTGATAGCTGAGAGACAGGATCAACAGTTTCAAAGAAGATTGTTTTCAGACCGTACCTAGCACAGTACAGTGCTGCAGTCAAACCTGCTGGTCCCCCACCAACTATCGCAACATCATGGCNATTGCTGCTTTTCGACACCATGGAGATTCTTCCATCAGAGGACTATTATAAGTTTGGGCGGTTTTTACTTTTCAATCCATTTCAACGAGCGATCAGCTGCCACCCCCAAAGGAAGTAAAAATTTACCCCTTGGAGCACTTTCAAGCAAAAGTGATATATTCCAAAAATTAAAAATGAAACTACTGATGTACAGATACCCAGTAGAAGTGCTGAGTGATCTCTACCTGAGCAGAATTGGAGGTTTCAGCGAGGAACTTGATAGAAGGGAAATTGGAATAAATTCAAAAGCTCTGGAAATTAATACTTCAATTATAGCCAATGAAACTTATGCAGATCTCAGATTCTTTGATGAAACAAAACCGTACTTTCTAAAAAAGAAATTCCTGGTTGTTGGTGTTGATGAAAATATGAAATCATACAGTCTTACGAGGAATGGAGAAGTTGTTCTGCCAGAGAACCTGAGAGAAGTATATGAATCAAAGAAGGGTAAAGAGGTTTTGATAAATACGGTGGAATTCTTCAGAATTGATGGAGACTACTCAAAAGTTGTAGAGGCGTTTCTATGGCGTTTAAAGGGAACAAAGAATTTCGGGATCCGCGAGAGAAGGAACTGAAAGTAATTCTCAATGCCCTCCGGTATTTCAATTCCTCTGATTTTTTAAAAAAATATGAACTTGTTATAAAAGAGAAAAATGGGACAAGAGAAGTTTTTGCAGTTTCAAAGGAGTTAAAGGAGTTTCTCCGGCAATTCAGGATTGGCAAGATGGAAAATGCTGGGATTAAACTTGGTGAAGTTGGTCGAAGGTTCAGATTTTCACTTGAAGGTGCTTTCTGGCTCGTAAAATCAGATAAGAAAAGAGTATGGGTAAACAGCAAAGGAGAAATGCTATTTCTGTATGGAAGAGATATCTTTGCATCCTCTGTAATAAAAGCCAAAGAATTCAAAGAAAATGAGATCGTGTTTGTTTGCAACGAAGACGACGACGTTCTCGGAATTGGAAAGAGCAGATTTGACTCGGAGAGGATTTCATTCATTGATCCCGATAGGGTCGTGATTGAAAATTTGACTGACAGAGGACAGTACCTGAGAAAAAAGAAGTTATACAGTAGTTTTTAGCAACTTCTGCTTTGTTTAATCTTTAGCAACGACTCTGAAGAATATCTCAGACAGTAGAAAAAATTAAATGTTCACCAACAATCCGATTTTCATGGGAAGAACGAAAAAGGTGAAATCAGCGGGCAGGTTTGGTGCCAGATACGGCCTCAGAATCCGAAGAGCATGGGTTGAAATCGATGTTCTGCAGAGACAGAAGTATGTTTGCAGAAAATGCGGGAAAAAAGCTGTAAAAAGAGTTGGGAGTGGAATATGGGAGTGTAAACACTGTGGTTACAAGTTTGCAGGCGGATGCTACGTTCCCTCTACACCATCAGCCAAGATTGTTGAGAAGGCTACGCAGTAAATAAGAAGTGAAAAGCTGAGAAGGTGGAATTATGCCCTACATCTGTCTTATCTGTGGAGCTGAAGTAGATGCAGACCTCGAAAGAAACCTGATCCAATGTACTATGTGTGGAAGCAGGATTCTCCTTAAACCCCGTCCACTTGCCAAAAAAAAGAGAGTAAAGGCAATTTAAAGCAATTTAAAGAAACTTTTCAATTCTGCTTTCAACCTTTCTTATTACCTGATCTTCATCAAAAGTCAGAAGTATGCCGTCTTCCACGACAATCTCCCCATTTACAAGAACATGTCTGACTTCACAACCTGTGCTGGCGTACAGAATTGAATCAACAGGGCTGTAGAGTGGATGATGCCGCAGAGTTTTTTCAGTGATTACTATATCAGCTAGATAACCTTTTTCTAATTTTCCTCCTTCAATCCCATATGCAACATACCCTCTCTCACTCGCCATTTTGATTAACTCTCTTCCGTTTACAGTCCTGCCCCTTAAAAGCTGGAGGAGAGCCGCAAGTCTGATTTCAGAAAACATATTGAGCATGTTATTGCTGGCAGCTCCATCCGTCCCAATGCATACATTCACATCCTTCTCAAGCATTTCTGGAATATATGCGATTCCTGATGAGAGTTTGAGATTGCTGGTNGGACAGTGAACCACACTCACACGCCTTTTTGATAGAATGTCTATTTCCTCCTCTCCCAGCCATACCCCATGGGCAATTACGGTTCTGCCATCCAGGAATCCAATGGAGTCCAGAAGCTGCACAGGTTTTTTTCCATACATTTTCTGAATTTCTTCAACTTCCCACGCAGTTTCAGCAACGTGAATGTGTTTAATTAAATTGTACTTCTGGCTTTGCTGCGCTACAATTCTAAGAAATTCGGGTGAGCATGTATAAGGAGCATGAGGTGTAAGCATGCATCTAATTCTACCTTCAAACCCACCATTCCACTCTTTTGCGAATTTGAGTCCGATATCCAGTTCACTTTTAGCTCTTTCCTCACTTCCCCTATCAGCCATACCGTANCCAAGAACTGCTCGAATACCCGACTCACCAACTGCCTTCGCAACTTCATCCATGTGAATATACATGTCTGCAAAACACGTTGTTCCGGTTTTCAGCATTTCAAGACATGCCAGCATTGCACCCCAGTAAACATCCTCTGGATCCAGCTTTGCCTCTGCCTCCCAAATCCTTTCCAGCCAGTTTCTGAGTGGAAGACCTTCTGCAAGTCCCCTGAAAAGAGTCATTGCTGCATGAGTGTGTGAGTTAAAAAAACCGGGGAACACAAAACAGTTTGAGGCATCAATTTCAACTTCTCCATTTTCCATGTTCTTGCTAACACGAGAGATTCTGCCACCCTTGATACCTATATCACATTCAATAAATTCCCCATCCACGAAACACAGTCCATTTCGAATAACAATATCCTGCACTACTTCACCTCCCTCTGCGTCTTTTTTCTGNTCTTACCCGAACACCAACTTTTGGACACTCACTCTCAAAGGGGCAATCACTACACAGTGGTTTTACAGGTCTGCATACAGTCTGTCCAAACCCAACAAANGCCTTGTTGAGCTTGTTCCACAACTCAGGAGGAAATATTTTCTTCAACTCCAGTTCGGTTTCTTCAGGTCTGGAGGTTCTTACAAATCCGAGCCTGTTGGCAATCCTGTGTACATGTGTATCCACAGGAATTGCAGACAAGCCCGCTGACACCAGAACTATGTTAGCCGTCTTCCTACCAACTCCAGGCAACCTTATCAGATCCTCGAATTCAATGGGAACCTCAGAATTATAATCCTTAATCAGCACTTCAGCGAGTTCTTTCAGTCTTCTTGCCTTGACACGATAAAATCCGACACCCTTTATTAACTCTTCAATTTCAGAAATATCAAGCTTAACAATATCCTGCGGACCATTCACCCTTTCAAAAAGTCTTTTTGCAGCCTCTACCGTAACTTCATCTCTTGTTCTGGAACTCAACATGGCTGCCACAAGATTCTGGAAAAGAGTTTTAAGTTCGCTCTTCAGGGTATAAACAGGTGCACCCCTTCTTTTGGCTTCTTTTTCCATAATTTCGAGTATTTTTTCAAGCTCACGTATAAGATTTCGGTTANTCAAATCTCTGGAAGCGTCCATCATTATCTGAGAGCCCAATTATTTTCTGGAACTTTCCACCGATTTAACCACTCTCAGCAATTCCCTGCAAAATGCTGGTAAATCGTCAGGTTTTCGGGAGGTGATTATTCCTCTATCCACAACTACTTCTGCATCGTCGTAGATAGCCCCGGCCGCAATTAAATCATCTCTTATGCCAATCCAGCTTGTCATTCTTTTCCCTTTCACAACTCCAGCGGAGATCAGCACCTGCGGACCGTGACAGATGGCTGCAATAACTTTTTCCTTCTCAACAAAACTTCTGACGATTTTAACTGCATCACCATGTACTCTGACTCTCTCAGGAGACTTCCCACCTGGAATCACAAGAGCGTCAAATTTGTCTGTATCAACATCAGCATATCTGACATCTGCACGAATTGAATAGCCTTTCTTACCTACTATCTCTCTCTGGCTTGAAGATGCCACCACAGCAACATACCCNTCTTCACGCAATCTATAAAGAGGATAGAAGAGTTCAAGATCCTCAAAATCATCTTCAACGAGAAACAGAAATCTAACAGACTTCATGCTGGAGAAATCGTGAAAACTCTTAAAATACATTTCGGAGATTGTTTTTATGGATTACAAAAGGAAGGAAAGTGACTCAAAAAAAGCTGATAAAATCATCGCTATTGCAGAGAAGAGTATAGAAGTTGCAATGCGATTTCTTTCGACAATTGAGGATAGAGAAGCCCGAATTCAGGCACTTGTTAATTTATACAANATAACCANGGATCTATCCCTCCTCAAGGAAGCCTGTGAACTGGCCGAAACTGATGAAGATATTCTCAGGATAGTGGAATACTCAAAAATTGAGGGGGTTGATGAGCTTGAGTTAATCGAGGCACTGGCGTTAACAATTCCACCTGGTTATAGAAGGGATGTGGCTTTTTCAATTTTACTTGAGAGGACAGGAGATCTGAATTACGCCTCAAAAATAGGAGATATCAGAATACTATCCTCCTCTTTGAAGAGGCTGG
This sequence comes from Archaeoglobus sp. JdFR-41, assembly GCA_002010285.1. GTDB lineage: Archaea > Halobacteriota > Archaeoglobi > Archaeoglobales > Archaeoglobaceae > JdFR-41. Next base: position 56,149 of record MTNC01000005.1, read on the forward strand.
CTCTCAAAAAGAGATACCCAGAAAATCTGTCCATAGCAAGAATGATCCCCGATCACTACTACAAGTGCCTTGCTCTGATAAAATTGGCAGAGAAGGAGAAAATCAATTTAAAAAAGGAGATAATGGAGTACGCAGAAAAGATAAAATCAAATTATTTAAGAAGCAAAATCATANCTAAATTGAACTCTCTCCAAACTCTTCAAACTTAACTCAATCCCTGGTTTGCTGAATTTCCTCAATTGCTGACTTTATTTTGTCATAGGTCTCCTCAAGAGCTTCTGGTACAATCTGCACATCGGCAAGAACTGGCATGAAAGAGGTGTCACCGTCCCACCTGGGTACGATGTGAATGTGGAGATGAGCTGCTATCCCCGCTCCTGCCACCTTACCTATATTGATGCCAACGTTAAACCCGTCCGGACTCATGGATTTTCTGATGGCTTTTATAGAAAGATTAACAAGTTTCATACTTTCCATCATCTCTTCATCTGTTAAATCTTCCACTGAAGGTATGTGTCTGTAGGGACACACCATTACATGTCCCGGATTGTAGGGGTTTCTGTTCATTATGATGTAACATGTTTCACCCCTGTACAGCAATAGGTTTTCTCTATCTCTACTCTCTTTTGGTGCTGCACAGAATACACAATCCTTTGGTTTTGGTGCGAGGATGTACCTGATCCTCCATGGCGCAAATAGGCGCTCCATAACTCCACTTCAGAGAGAGACTAAAAGTTTTTCTGAGTTTTTTCCTGATTGCCTAAAAATCGCCGCTAAGCAATCTGATTGCAAAGTCCCGGTTCTCAGCAAGTTCAATTGAGTAGTTGTCCCAGAAAACACATGTNCCAATCACAATGATACCGTTGTGATGAGCNGCAAATACGTCCTTGCCTACCACGAAGGGCTTACCTCCACTGACTGAAGCAGAGCATGGCATGACAACTTCAAGGTCGTCACATCGTGCCATCGGGAAAAGACTGTCGCCAATGTTGTTAACTTCATCCACTATTACGTCCGAGTTTATCCTGACATCAGACGTTTTTTCAAGGATCCTGTTTATATTCTCAGCAACTCCATCAAGATTTGAATAGTACCCTGCAAATATGACCTTTTTTCCCCTTTTTACCCATGATTTGATCCTCGCAATCTCTGTTTTCCGAAATTTTACTTCTGGATAGTTTATAACTATGACGTCGTAATTGGCAAGCTCCTGAAATCTCTTAACCTCAACTATTTCGATGCCTTCCTTCTCTGACAGCTTTTTAAGCTTCGAGAAGTAGTAGTAATCTTCTATCGTGAACTCGCCGTGAGTGGCATCCCACCCCACTGACATCATTGCTTTCCCGAGATTTTGTGTTTATAA
>MTNC01000019.1 GCA_002010285.1 Archaeoglobus sp. JdFR-41
AGAGCTTGAAAAACTCCTTAGGATATAGAGAACAAAACAATCATATTGGAGCCAACAACAACAGCCATTGCAAGAAAGCTCAGAAAGAACAATAAAATCCTTCTCTCCCANCCGTACAAAACAAAGCTTATACCAGTCAAAGAAGAAAACAGATAAGGTTGATGCAAAAGTATTAGCCGATTTAGCAAGAACAAACTTCTTCCCAAGTGCTTATCTACCACCGGATGAAATAATGGAGCTGAGGGAGATAATAAGGGAAAGAATAAGGCTAAAAAAGCTTTCAACTTCGATAAAGAACAGAATCCATTCAATCCTTGCAAAGAATGGAATAAAGTACGATAGGAATCCTCAGAAGGAAGGAAATTCCTTTATTCATTGAATAACAAATGGATAGATCGACAAGGAAATAAAAGGCATAAGTGCTTGGAAAATGAGGAGACAATCTTTTTAACAACCATACCAGGATAGGATTTTTCTCAGCCCTACTTGGCGGAAACCCACATGGGAGTTATTTAATAATGGCTGGATAAAAGAGTTGATTTTAGTTTGCAGGCTAATAATTTTTAATCTTCGCATTGTTACCGATCCATGGAGAAAGTAAAGCTTGTTCTGGATGATGTTGCGAGGATAAGTCTGAACAGACCGGATAAGAAGAACGCACTTGATATACAGTTGCTCATCGAGCTGAGAGAAGCTGTAGATCTTGTTAAGGAGTCAAATTCAAAGGTGCTTGTAATCAGCGGAGAGGGAGACACATTCTGTGCGGGTCTGGACAGAGATCTTCTGTTAAATCTCGCGAGAATGGATCTGAAAGAGTTTGCTGAGGCAATAGACTTTGTTCAGGAGTTAATTTACGATATAAGGAACATGGAAATCCCTGTTATTGCTGCAGTGCAGAGGTACGCAATAGGTGGTGGTATGCAGCTCGCTCTTGCTGCAGACATTCGCATAGCAACTCCAGGTACNGTGTTTTTCCTAAGAGAGCTTGAATTCGGTATAATCCCAGACATGGGTGCTCTGCACCTGCTGCCAAGGATCGTTGGAGATGGGGTTGCCAGAGATCTGATCTTCACAAGACGCAGAATCACTGCTGAGGAGGGGAAAGTACTGGGGCTTGTTAACGAAATCTACGATGACTTGGAAAGGGGCATTGAAGAGTACACGGAAAAACTCCTCTCGGTTCCCACATATGCTGTAAGCGAGGCAAAGCGCCTGATAGAGCGAAGCTGGGTTCTGGATCTCAAAAGCAGTTTCAGGGAAGTTAAAGAAGGGCAGTTGAGATGCATAAGGAAGGTGGCTGAAAAGTTCAGATAATCCACCTTACCAAATCTATCCTTTCCACACTCTCCTGATCAGGTAAGCCGCACCAAGTGCAGCTGCAGCTCCCACAACCTCAAATCCTGGTGTCGGTTTTCTTTCAAAAGGTTTTGCCGGAGAGAGAGTTGGAGTAAGTGTTTGCGCAGCAGCTACAATTTCGTGTCTGGTCTCGCCTGTAAGTGCCGGGTCGCCGGAGTAACCTAAAGCTCCCCAGTCGAGTCTTTTTCCATAGAAATGACAGTCTTCGCACTTCAAAGCCTGATCAGCTGGCACAACTCCATGAGAAATGCTCATATACCGTTCCATCATTATGAATCTGCCCGTAAAATTCAATCCGGTTTGCTTTGCACCCAAAATTATTCCTTTTGTGGTGTTCCCGGTTTTGAAAACAAGACCAACCTTTATCGGTATTGGTATCCTTTTCTCCTCGTCAAATGGTACAATAGCGGTATGATATTTAAATGGATAGATTTTCGACTTTGGATCTTTTATTGACCCTATCGGAGCGAAAAAGACGATGTTATCTCCCTCTACTGGCTCCGGATATATGTATGCTACTCTATCCTCCCCATTCCACCATCTGTAAACAGGTACCACATTGGACATTCTGCTCATCAGAGGTTCGTACTTGCCTGTTTCTTCATCAAATACAGCNTCTCTCCAGTCTCTTGCCATATCTGTAGGNAGAACTTTAGCTATTCTTGGGATGTGACAGACTGTGCAATGAACAGTCTTCGAATGTTCCTCTAAAACTTCTGCAATCTCTCTGTCATCAACACCTGCATGTGCCTCCTCATGGCAGTTGGTGCAGTCAATTCTTACATCAAGTTCTCTTACCCACTCGTCAAGACCTCTACCACCAATTCTGTGATCTTGCGAGATGTGACAGTTTGTGCATTCAAAATCAAGAATCGCCATGTGGTAGTCACAGGGACAGTCAGGATTGGCATAGAACGGTTCAAAATCTCGTTTGTACAGCTCTCCACCACCCGCATAAACGTGACAGCGTATGCATTCATATTTTGTTGGTTTTCTAACATTTTTCATTTTTTCAATGAGTTCACCAGCGTTCCTGGCAATCCTGATAAACTGACCATCTTTTTCAATCACCTCCAGATCTCTCATCCTGCTGTAATTCGGTACATGACACACTAAACAGTCTATGTTACTCAACTGCTCCTCATTCATTTCAGGCTGTGGAACCAGACCGTATCCGGGGTGACAGATTGAGCATCCCGTTGCTATAACCTTTCCCTCCTTGTTTGCCACCTTACCTATAAAGTTTACCGGCACATTGTCATAGAACACTGCTCCACAGAAATCGTTGTATGCGTATTTCTTTCCGTGGATAATGGATCCCTTCCCTGCAATGTCCTCTGCCTTACCAGCCCACTGGTAATGTGGAGAAGTGAATACTTCTTCAGCCTCTTCTCTGTGGCATTGAATACATATCCAAGATGGATGTTCTGGATCGAACTGACCTGCAAACTGCTCAATATACACCGAATGGTTTGCTTGCTCCGCACCACTACTGGTGTTCACAATGACTGGAAATAGAAGAAACAGTGATATTAACGCAGTTATAACTATCCTCATCGATTGTATGTTGGTTTGTAATAGAAAACATTTTCGTTTCTTTTAAGATAAAAAATATAATATTAGAATCAAAAGAGAGAAGAGATAAAATATTACTTTCTCTTTTATAAACTCGAATTACTAAATTAATAATCACTAAATTGTNTCCACGACCCATCAATAAACTTCCGCCCTAACTGAAATTTAATTAAAACTAAAAAAGCAGCAAAAACGACAGAACTCGAATTAAAGTTAGAACAAAAAAGATTTAAAATCACGTGAAATTATTAGCGCTGAATGAGAATTGGCGTTTTCATATGCCACTGCGGTCTGAACATTGCAAGAGTTGTAGATGTAAAAGAAGTCGCAGAATATACAAAGAACATTGATGGTGTATCATATTCAGTTGATGTAGAATACGCGTGTTCTGACGCAGGCCAAGAAGATATCATAAACGCCATAAAAAAGCATAATCTTGACAGGATCGTTGTTGCTGCTTGCAGCCCGAAACTTCACGAAATTACATTTCGTCGGGCAGCTCTACGTGCTGGGCTGAATCCCTATATGGTGGANATCGCGAATATAAGGGAACAGTGCTCCTGGGTACATNCTACGCGCCCTAAGTCGGCCACAGCAAAAGCCAAAGATCTCGTCCGAATGGCTGTGGCGAAAGTAAAAACACACAAACCTCTCTCCAGAAGAAGAGCCGAGGTTGAGAGGAGTGTTGCTGTTATAGGAGGTGGAGTTGCTGGAATTGAGGCTGCTCTAACACTTGCTGATTCTGGAATCAGAGTCTACCTGATTGAAAAAACTCCCACAATTGGTGGGCATATGGCAACTCTCAATGAGGTCTTTCCGACAAACGACTGTTCCATCTGTATTCTTGCACCAAAGATGAGTGATACTTGGAATCACGAGAATATCGAAGTTTTGACAAATACTGAAATCGAGGATGTGGATGGAAATGTTGGTAATTTCAAACTAAAAGTTATTAAACACCCCAGATATGTAGATGAGAGCAAGTGCAAGGGATGTATAGACGACTGTAGTACTGTGTGTCCAGTTGAAGTTCCGAACGAGTTCGATTACGGAATTGGTACCAGAAAAGCCATATACATCCCGCTGCCACAGTCGACACCGCTCTATGCTGCAATAGACTGGGAACACTGTATAGGATGCAGACTCTGTGAGAAGGCCTGTGAGCCTGGAGCTATAGATTTCAACCAGTTGCCAGAGGAGAGAGAGATAAATGTAGGGGCAATAATCGTCGCAACCGGTCACAGTATTTTTGACGCAAGAAGAAAACCAGAGTACGGATATGGCAAATTCAAAAATGTTATTACAACGGCTGAACTTGAGAGATTGCTCTCAGCAAGTGGACCAACAATGGGAAAGCTCCTTCGTCCCTCTGACTCCTCAATTCCGGAGAAAATTGCGTTTATACAGTGCGTTGGCAGCCGAGATGAAGGAGCAAACAGCTACTGCAGTCGTGTTTGTTGCATGGTCAGTCTGAAAAATGCTTACGCAATCAAGGAAAGATACCCTCAAACAGAAGTAACCATATTCTATATAGATATAAGAGCATTCGGAAGGATGTATGAAGAATTCTTCAAAAGAGTACAGGAAAAAGGTGTGAGGTTCATAAGATCCAGAATTGGTGAGATAACGGAAATGGAGAATGGAAACCTGATTCTCAGCTACGAAAGTACACTTGAAGGAGAAATCAGAGAGGAGGAATTTGATCTGGTTGTTCTCTCGGTTGGACTTGAGGGCAATACCGACATAGCCACCAAACTGGGAATAGGTGTTGGTGAAGATGGCTTTTACGAGGTTGCACATCCAAAACTTCGACCAGTCGAGACAAATGTTAAGGGTGTGTATGTAGCTGGAACGGCTGCAGGACCAAGNGATATTCAGGATAGTGTCGCTTCTGCCGGATTAGCTGCCATGAAAGCTGCGCAGCTGATATTTAGTGGTGAAGCAGAATTTGACCCATACAATGCTTACGTTGACGAAGAAAAATGCATTGGATGCAGAATCTGTGAGAATGTTTGCGAATTTAACGCTGTCAGTGTTGACAAGGTGGCCCGCATAGATCCAAACGCATGTACGATGTGCGGTATGTGTGTTGCAGCATGTCCTGCAGATGCAATTGATATGGGTTTCTTCAGTAATGAGAGTCTCCAGGCAATGATTGACGCTCTTGCAGCAGAGAAAAATATCGAACCTCTTATACTTGTTTTTGCCTGCTGGTACTGTAGTTATGGAGCAGCTGACCTCGCAGGTATTACAAAGATACAGTACGAGCCCAATATACGTATTATCCGCGTTTTATGTACGGGTAGAGTTGACCCCGAAATGATTCTCAGGGCGTTGAGGAAAGGGATTGATGGAGTAATAGTGGCAGGTTGCAGACTTGGAGAGTGTCACTTCAAGTATGGAAACTATAGGGCAAAGGATAGAGTAGAGGCTCTTAAAGAGGCTCTCAAAGCTGCTGGAATGGAGTCGGAAAGAGTAGAATGCATCTGGCATTCAGCAGGAGAGGCAGAGGGAATTGCAAGAGACTTTAACGAATTCGTGGAAAAAATAAGAGAACTCGGCAGCATATACTAAAGCTAACTGAAATACGCTCATATGGCAGACTCGGCAAACAACCTTCTGCCATTCTCNANGATGAAGTTGGCGTACTCTCTCATTTTCTTACTCTCCATCGATAGTTTTGTTGAAACGAANTATATCTTCCTATCACTCTTGAAATCAGTGATCTCTCTGATTTTCACTAAACCCACCTCGTGAGCTTTGCAAGCTGCAATGTAGGAAGTAATGGCCACTCCCAATCCACTACTCACACCATGAAGCTGAGAAAAGAAATCCCCAACAATATAGGCTACGTTCAGATCCTCATACCTAATCCCACTTTCTGCAAGAGCTTTTTTAAGACTTGTTGTTATGCCGTAATCATCAGTGAGCGTTATTATCGGCTGTTTAACAACATCTTCAAGTTTGACAGTTTTCTTTCTGGCAAGCGGATGATCCGGGGGAGTAACAAGCACAAGTTTATCGTAACCCAGTTCTGAAATGTAGAGCCTATCTGATTCAAGGTGNTCCTCCAGTATATCCCCCACAATTGAAAAATCATACTCACCGTTTATGACACCTCTAACGCATTCATGTGCACCTCTCAGCTCAACTCTAACGTCCACTTCCGGGTATCTGGCTTTAAACAGTGTCTGAATGTTAAAAATTATGTTAATTCCCACCATTCCTGATGCTATCGTGATTCTTTCTCCCCTAATATTCGATATCAGTCTTCGGGCTTCGTCTATGCTCCCAAGAACAGCCTCAATATTTTTGAGAACAATTTCGCCCTCTTCTGTCAATTTTACACCATTGATACCTCTTTTCAGTAATGTCGCACCATAAAATTCTTCGAGTGCATTGATCTGGAAACTTACAGAGCTTACGGACATTCCAAGTTCTCTGGCTGCCTTCTTAAAACTACCGACCTTTACAACAGTGAGAAANGTTCTCATGAAGTCNACTCTGACCATGTTCGAAAATTTACTAACNTATTTTAAAACTTTGTAACATTGAACAACCGAAATACAGCAAAAGACGTAAANAGAAGACGTAAAGAGAATTCAGAAAGAAGAGTANCTAAAAAGCAACACTCAATGGNTAATGACAAGAGAAATGACTCTTTCCGTCCTTGACCATATCTGGTTCCTCTTTTCTGCACTTTTCCTTCGCAAACGGACATCGAGGGTGATACCTGCACCCTCTGGGTAAGTCGATTGGATTGGCAATGTCACCTATAATCTCGATTCTCTCTTTCTTCCTGAAAAAACTGGGAACTGAAGAGAGAAGAGCTGCCGTGTAGGGATGTTTTGGGGAATGAATGACTTCTTTTGTTTCTCCTATTTCAACGATTTTGCCAAGATACATAACCGCAATTCTATCACCAACAAGTCTCGCAACTGACAGATCATGAGTTATGAAAAGCATACTCAGACTGTATTCTTCTCTGAAAGACATAAGAAGATTAAGTATGGCTGCCCTCAGACTGACGTCTATCATTGAAACAGGCTCATCGGCAACAACAAATTCTGGCTGAAGGATCATCGCTCTAGCAATTGCAACTCTCTGCCTCTGCCCTCCTGAAAGCTGATAGGGCATACGGTTGTAAAACTGCTCTGCTGGTAGGCCAACTCTATCAAGCATCTGCATCGCAATTTCTCTTGCTTCATCACCCTCAGCAATTCCATGAACTATCAGTGGATCTTCAAGATGCTCTCCGATTTTCATTCTTGGATTGAGAGATGCATAGGGATCTTGGAACACCATTTGTATGTTTCGCCTTAGTGCTCTGAATTCTTCTTTACCAAGCCTTGTAACATCCTTTCCCTTGAAAATTATTCTCCCACTTGTTGGGGTCTCAAGACCAACAAGAATTCTTCCTGTAGTGGTCTTTCCGCAGCCACTCTCTCCAACAAGTGAAAGAACTTCAGCTTTCTCTATCTCAAATGATACACCGTCTACAGCCCTTATAAAGTCTCTTCTCTTGGAAAGAAGAACTTCAATTGCAGATTTTTGAACCGGAAAATGTTTCTTCAGATTTTCCACTCTCAGCATTCATNCACCNCTCGCAACATCCCACATCATTCTCAATCTCCATAAAGCCAACATTTCACAACTCTCCCATTGAGACTGAATTCTGGTGGCTCTTTGACACACTTCTCGTCTGCCTGGCTGCATCTNGGTCTGAATCTGCAACCTTGCGGTGGGCTGACAAGATCAGGGGGCATACCAGGAAGTGGTTTTATCTGTTTATCCACCCACACATCAGGCACAGACTCTATCAGACCTCTGGAATANGGGTGCAATGGTTCTTTTGCAATTTNATCGGCACTTCCAACCTCAACAAGCCACCCAGCATACATCACTGCAATTCTGTTACTTCGNTCAGCTGCAAGAGCAAAATCATGTGTTATAAGCATTATCGCTCTATNCTCCTTTCTCATCTCATCCAGCAGATCCATGATTTTCTCCTGAACTATCACATCAAGGGCTGTTGTGGGTTCGTCTGCTATCAGAAGCTTGGGATTGAGACTTACAGCCATAGCAATCATAACTCTCTGCCTCTGCCCTCCTGAAAGCTGGTGAGGGTAATAGTTTACTCTGTCAGCTGGCAGCCCAACTTTCTCCAGCATCTCTTCTGCAATTTGCCAAGCTTCTTTTCTGGAAACAGCTGCATGTTCCATTATTGTCTCAACAATCTGATCTCCAATTTTCTCGAGTGGATCAAGACTCGTCATCGGATCCTGAAAAACCATTCCGATTTCTTTACCTCTTAACGATCGTAATTCATTCTCACCCAATTTCAGAATGTCCTTTCCGTCAAATAATATCTCCCCCCCTACAATTTTTCCAGGATGGTCGATGAGTCTCATCACCGAATACGCAAGTGTCGATTTCCCACAACCACTCTCTCCAACAACTGAAACAAATTCGCCTCTCTCAACAGAGAAACTAACGTTATCAACTGCCTTAACAACCCCTCTTCTGGTATAGAAATATGTTTTCAGGTTTNTAATGTCAAGTAGTATTCTGCTGCTCATCATCTCTCCCTCCTTGGTGCGTAAACCTCACTGAGACCCTCGCCGATAAGAGCAAAGCCCAGAGAAAGAANCATCACCATCAAACCCGGAAACGTAATCATCCACCAATATCCTGCGGGCAAATAAGGTCTTCCTGAAGCGAGTTCAAAACCCCAGTCGGGTGTAGGAGCGCTAACTATAAACCCGAGAAAACTGAGACCTGCTTCTGTCAGGATAGCATCTGCAACACTTAACGAGAAAACCACAACGAGNGTTGGAATTACATTTGGCAGGATGTACTTTCTCATTATCCTCGTATCTCTTGCACCCATCGCTTTGGCAGCTTCAACAAATAGTCGAGATTTGAGGCTGAGTGTCTGGCCTCTTATCATCCTAAAGTAAGTTGGCACATAAACAACAGAAATTGCTATCACAGCATTTATGACGCTTGGCCCGAGAACAGCTGCGATTGCAATCGCGAGAATCAAACTCGGGAATGCATACATGGAATCCATAAGCATTGAAATGACTCTATCAAGCTTTCCACCAAAATAACCAGATATCAATCCAAGTGGAACTCCAACTATCATAGAAAGAAACGATGCCGTAAAAACAACCATCAGAACTATTCTCGAACCAAAAATAATCCTAGAGAATATATCTCTACCCAGATTATCGGTACCCATGAGATGTTTTGAACTTGGAGGTTGTAGAATGTCCGTACTGGTTTTGATTGGATCATATGGAGCAATAAAAGGAGAGAAAATTGCCATAATAAGTACAGTTACAACGATTCCCAGACCTGCAAGAACCATATTCCGTCCTTCAGTTTCAGGTAAAAACGAGAAGATCGTTGTTGCAAGATTTTTTACTTCACTCTTCTCTGCACTCTCTCGCATTTCACCACCTCAATACCTTATCCTGGGATCCAGCAATGCGTAAATTATGTCAACAATCAGGCTTATCAGGGCTACAAACAGCGCATAGAAGACAATAGCTCCCTGCACAGATGTGTAGTCTCGATATTCAATTCTTTCAAGAAGGAACGTACCCATTCCCGGCCATGAGAACGTTGATTCCGTCAGTACTGCTCCGGCGAGGAGAATTGCAAACTGCAGTCCCATAAGAGTTACCACTGGTATGAAAGCATTTTTCATGGCGTGTTTGATTATTCTTCTCTCCTTTACACCTCTCGCTCTGTAAGCTGTTATGAAATCCTGACTGAGAACGTCTATGAGATTGTTTCTTAGAAGTCTGGTGTATGCACCCGATAAAACTATACCAAGTGTTATGGACGGGAGAGCGAGGTGGCTGAGTGCATCAACAAGTGCGCTGAAGTTAAGAGTGAGAAGTGAGTCAACAACGTAAAGACCGGTGATAATTTCAGGCCCAACACCAGGAGTTATCCTACCACCTATAGGAAAAAGCTGGAGATACACCCCAAAGAGCATCTGAAGAAGCATACCGAACCATGGAATAAAGAGTGTGTAAGCTACAATGCTGTAAATCCTCATAGAAGTATCAATTTTGCTTCCACGCCTGAAAGCTGCAATTGCACCGGTAACAACACCTATCAGAACACTCAGTACAAATCCAAAAATTGTGAGTTCGAGAGTAGCTGGAAATCTATCCATAATCTCTGCTATCACCGGTCTTCTACCCCATATCATTGAATTTCCGAGGTCTCCACTCAATACGCCTTTAAGATACTCGAAATACTGAATCAGTATTGGCTTATCCAGTCCAGCCTCATGCCGAAGTTTTTCAAGAACCTCGGGTGGGACTTTCTGTCCCACCATTGCACTTATCGGGTCTCCAGGGAGAATGCGCAAAATGAAGAAGACAAGAGTTAGAAGAATGAAGATAGTTGGAATCACAAGTAAGGCTCTTGTTATTATGTATGCCTTGAGTGACGACATACCCGCTCTGTAGATATATCTGGAATAAAAAATTTGTTATATCATAAAAAATAAAATTAATTAGGTTGTGTAAACNAGATAGTACCTAAACAGCATTGTGGGATCAAGTACTATTCCCTCTACGTTCTTCTTTGCTACAATTGTAAGCTTACCCTGAACAAGCGGTACTATCGGGCAATCTTCAGCCAGTTTCTCCTGAATCTGCTTGTAGTATTTCGTTCTCTCATCTATTGTCTTGGCAACTGAGGCTTTTTCGAGAAGATCGTCCATTTCAGGATCACTGTACGGATAGCCAAGCCATCTGTTTGCACCACTCTTCAGGAAGGGTGTGGTATAGTCGTCAGGATCTATGTAGTCAGGATACCAACCAAAGAGTGACATCATCATTGCTGATTTTCGTGAAAGATCCGTGTATGTTGACCATTCCGCACTCTTGAGTTCAACTTCAATCATATTTGTTGCTTCAAGCTGAGCTTTGAGTACCTGTGCAAGATCCTTTTCGGTGTCACCATAATGCGTTGGTGTCCACCAGAGTTCAAGCTTTAACTTGTTGTCTTCACNGTATCCTGCCTCCTCAAGCAACTGTTTTGCAAGATTAAGATTCTTGTCACCGTATTTATCCTTGAAAACGGGCTCATAACTCCACATCCCTATTGGTATAAGTGAGTACAGCGGTGTGTAAGTGTCTCTGTAAACAACCTTAACTATCTCATTTCTATCAATAGCTGCAGCAATTGCCTGTCTAACAAGTTTGTTCTTGGTTGGATAATCCGTTGACTTGTTACCATTGAGAACCAGATACCTTATAGCTGCGCCAGGTGCTTCAATCACTTTGAGATTCGGATTGGCTTTAAGAGACTCGATATCAACTGGAGTGAGAGTTCTCCAGGCTATGTCGATCTCTCCTTTCTCAATTGCAAGTCTGAGAGTTGTAGCATCACTGTAGAATCTTACGACAATTCTTTCAGTCTTGGGTTTTTCGCCAAAGAAGTACGGATTGGTTTCAAGGATGAGTTCCTGATCNCTGACCCACTTTACAATCTTGTAAGGACCTACACCACCCGCAGTCTGATCCGGATCTATTTCGTCAGCTTTGTAATTCGGATGTACTGGGAAGTAAGGTGGTGTCGCAACAAGTGCCAAGAAGTAGGATATGGGCTTCTTCAGAGTGAATTTCACGGTGTAATCATCTACAGCCTCCACGTTTTCAACAAAGTCAGTTACAAGCCAGGATGGATCTCCTGCTATTTTCATTACTCTTTTAACACTTCTCACAACATCCTGAGCTGTACATGGAGTGCCATCAGCAAACTTCAAGTCCTTCCGCAGATGGAAAATGTAGACCTTGCCATCCTGCTGAACCTCATAGCTTTCTGCCAGATAGGGCTCGAGTTCAGTTGTACCGGGTTTATAACGCATCAAACCGCCCATTATGTTGTTCAACACCTCCCATGTGTAGAAATCATAAGCATTGGCCGGATCCAGTTCTGTAATTTTATCCGTAACACCTATGGTTATGGCTTTAACCTCTGGCTGTACCGGTTGTTCTGGTGGTTTCTCCTGCTGAGCGCATCCCAGAATTAGAGCCGTTAGCAATACCGCAGCAAAAACAACTGCAACTTTTGCCTTCATACTCTGGGGTTGTAACATGGTGTTTTTAATATTTTAGTTTGCTTCTTATTGGCAAATTTTTAATTTTCCCGGAGAGTAANCAGGGAATTGAAAAATAAGGCTAAAATTTTTATTGTGAGCTCTCTAATTTCATTGATGCTTCCTCCAGAAATCAATGAACTGAGAATCAGTCCTGCCGGTTGGGGAATAATAATTTTTGCAATATACTGGGGCATCGTAGCGTTTTTAAAAAGAAAAGGGATTCTCGATAGANTCAACCTGACTTCAATAGGCCCCATAATCCTTATCCGAACATCAAGAGGTTTGAAGNTCCTGGACAAACTTGCTAGATGGAGGAAATTCTGGAGGATTTTTGCAGATCTCGGATTGCCTGCTGTGTTTATAGGAATGGGATTCATGTTTTCCCTGGTACTCTTTCTGGATTACAAACTCCTTACTTCTCCTCCTCAACCTTCTCCTTATACCGAACCAAGAAATGTCCTACTGATTCCAGGTATAAATCAATTTATACCTCTGCTCTGGGGAATTATAGGACTCGCAGTCACTCTTATTGTTCATGAGTTCAGTCACGGAATTCTGTGTAGAGTTGAGGGTGTCAGGGTGAAATCTCTTGGTATCATACTCGCTCTCGTACCAATTGGTGGTTTTGCTGAACCCGATGAGAGAGAACTTCTGGACAAAGAGAGAACCAGAAGAATGCAGAGAGTTAGAATATTTTCTGCTGGAGTTATCAGCAACTTTGCCGTCGCAGCTGTNTGCTTTGCAGCATTCTTTTATCTCCTCAGTTACGTAAATTCGGCCGTNATGGTTGTAGACAGCACAGTTCCAGGTGTTGAGTACGGCGATGTCATTGTTGAAATTAACGGGAAAGTAGTGAAAACTGAAAATGACGTTTATTCTGCATTATCGGGATCGAATCTGACNGTTTTGGTAAAGGGTAAAGAGGGNCTGAAAACCGTTCATATTCCAAACATAATGGGTGTAAAGATACTGGGTCTTTACAGAGAAGGTGGAAAAATNTATCCAGCCGAAAAAGCCGGAATCAAGGGTGGAATGGTAATCGTTAGAATAGATAACACAACAATTCGAACTGTGGAGGATTTTCAAAATAAAATGGCTGAAACCAAACCTGGACAGAAGATTTCTGTGGAGGTTTACGACAATGGAACTTTTAAAACGTTCAACATTACCCTGAGTGGAAAGGGAGGCAAAGGGTTTCTGGGCGTCTATGTGCAGACCATGGACTGGATTGGTGGACTCAGTCTCATCTACGGAGATAAAGTACTCTCAGAACTCAGATCAGTTCCTGACAAACTCCAAAGTGTGGAGGGGTGGATATACGTGATGGCAATGCCCTTCATATCGTTCCAAGGGTTCATTGGAGACATGACCAAACTTTTTGATGCAGGTGAATTTGGAGAACCGCTTTTCTGGGTTATGAATCTCCTGTACTGGATTGCCTGGCTTAATTTCTATGTTGGGCTTTTCAACTGTCTTCCCGCAATCCCACTCGATGGTGGCAGAGTTTTTCACGAAACCTTCACCTATATCCTATCAAGAAGGTACGGAGAGAGAGCAGAAGACATTTCAATGAAAGTCGTTAAGGTTTTCGCGTTCGTGGTATTTATGAGCATATTTCTCTCCATTGCCATCCCGAACCTTGAAAGCGCTCTGAAAGTCTGAAACTTGAGGTGCAGACAGATGGTCCGAGCTCAAGAAAGACCTGTCACAAAACCGAAGAAGACTATGAAATGCAGGAAATGTCAGAAAAAAGCTGTTGTATACTTGAAACCGTACAGACTTGCACTGTGCGATGAATGTTATCCTGAGTTTTACACAAATCTTGTAAAAAAAAGCATAAAGAAATTCGGAATTTTGAAAAATGATGAGAACATCCTTGTAGCAGTTTCTGGAGGTAAAGATAGTTCTGCTATGGCGTCTGTTCTCCATGAACTTGGTTACAGAATCGCTCTTTTCTATATAGACCTTGGCATAGGTGAATATTCAAAGAGAAATGAGGAAGTCGTGAGGAGACTTGCAGAACATCTTGGAGTGGGACTGGAAATTGTCAGATTGAGAGATTATGGCTTCACAATCCCTGAACTGAAAAGATCGGGAGTTAAAAAAGCATGTTCTGCGTGCGGAACAGCTAAAAGATACCTCATGAATAGGTTTGCCAGAGAGAACGGATTTGATGTAGTAGCAACAGGTCATACCGCAGAGGACATTGCTTCGTTTTTCCTGAAAAATGTTGCTGGAGGAACCAGAATCTTCGCTGAGAAACTTCTACCAAGAAATAACCCCTTTGACAAGCGAGTGGTTGCAAGAGCCAAGCCGCTTTTTGAAATGAGCGAGAAGGAGAATATGCTTTATGTCTTATTAAAGCAGACTCCATTTTCAGCCGATGACTGTCCATATGCCCCTTCCCCTGACTGGAAGGAAATAATATACGAAATCGAGAGAAGGAAACCTGGATTTACCAAAAACTTCGTAANAGGTCTCGTTCGGGAAGAACAGGGATTTCATGAAGTGAGGTACTGTTCGGAATGTGGTGAAATATCGAGTTCAGAAGTCTGTGCTTTTTGCAGAATCAGGAGAAGATTTGGTAGTGGGAAGAGTGCCGTCAGTCCAACCAGTCTGTAGAAGTGCCTTTATACTTAAAGCTGTGGGTAAAGTCAGTGTAAGGGAACAGTTTAAATCACATAAAATACATTAAAGTTTTTGGTCACCTCTTTCTTGTAACGAGATAATCTGCCAGCTCAAGAAGTATTTCTTTTGCCTCTGAGCTTTCCATAATGTCCAGAGACTTTTTTCCTTCCTCCACAAACGCTCTCGCCCTGCTTCTTGCATAGTCTATTGCCCCACATTCCTTGAGTTTGGCGATATCCTCCTTTATCTCCTCAACCCCTGCCTTCCCCTTTCCGAAAGTTTTGAGTTCAACTCCAGACTCAAACGCCTTTATAACCATCAGTGTTTTCTTACCTTTAAGAAGGTCGCTACCCCAGTCTTTTCCGGTATCGGTCCCAAGAATATCTATCAGGTCATCATGAATTTGAAAACCGATTCCCGATTTTAGACCAAAATTCCATAGAGAGGTTACGATCTCCTCAGATTCTCCAAAAAGAATTGCTGGAAGTGCCGCTGAAGCAGCAATAAGAACACCAGTTTTTAACCTAACCATTTCCAGATACTCCTCCTCAGTGATCATCTTCCTCTCCTCAAAACTCATATCCATGTACTGCCCTTCACATATCTTGATGCAAACATCAGACATTACCTGAACAGCTTCTCTGATATTTTCTGAATTTACCTCAGAGTCTGCAAGAAGTTTGAACGCTTCAGCAAATAGCGTATCACCCGCAAGAATAGCTGTTGCTTCTCCATAAACCTTATGAACAGTGGGCACACCCCTTCTCATCTCGTCCCTGTCCATGATGTCATCGTGAACGAGTGTAAAGTTGTGTATCACCTCAATGCTCACAGCTGCAGGTAAGATTTTTCTATAATCCTTGCCCAGCATTTCAGCTGACAGCAAGGAGATCACAGGCCGTAATCTTTTTCCTCCTGCTTTTAAAAGATGTCTTGAAGCAGCGTAAAGGCCTTTCGGCTCTCTCTCAGGAAGATACTTCACAAGTGCTTCGTCAACGATTTTTCTCCTCTTCTTTATTTCCTCCATTAAATCCATCGGCCTCACCCGCCATTTCTGAATTACACCTACTTTTCTACCTCACCTCACGGGCAATTTTTATCTCGCCAGCGTTACCTCACCAGCGAGAACCGACTAACGTCAATTCTCCTGAATTCGAGCCATTCTTTCAACATCCCTGAAACAAATAAAGTTACCTTTCTGAGTTCATCACATTTTCTGCATCCCGTNAGAAACATTGCAGTTTTAAAACCCCTCTTGAAGTATTCAATCTCCTTTTTTACAGCTTCATAACTATCAGCAGCAGCTCTGAGAAAAGGAAGAGCTGCACTTGCCACTTCTGCCCCTATTGCAAGACATTTTGCAGCATCAAGTCCGCTTCTGATTCCGCCTGTTGCTATTACAGGGAGCACACCCGAGCAATCAACTACACTGAAGGCTGTTGGGATGCCCCAATCCCAGAAATCAAGCCCCACTCCTTTTAGNATGTCTTCCTCCACTCTATACACTTCCACACCGCTGAAACTGGTTCCACCCTTTCCACCAACATCTATGGCAGCAACTCCAGCCTCCTTCAGCATCAGCGCAACTTCTCTACTTATACCAGCTCCAGTCTCTTTTGCAATTACAGGAACTCTGATCTCCTCGCACACCTCTCTGAGAACCTCGACACACCCGCGGGCTCTTAAGTTACCTTCTGGCTGAATTGCTTCCTGGAGAAAATTCAGGTGTATCGCTACAGCATCAGCATCTATCATTTCAACCGCCTGCTCTACAACCTCAACTCCCCTTTCCAGAACCTGAGGGATGCCTATATTTGCATATATGAATGCAGTTGGAGCTTTTTCTCTGACAACAGTAAAACTGTCTGAAAGACTTTTATCCTCAACCGCCGCTCTCTGGCTACCCACACCCATTCCGATNCCTTCTTCTTCAACCGCTCTGGCCAGGTTTTCATTTATCTTCTTGCTTTCAGGATGCCCACCTGTCATGGATGCCACAAGAAATGGAAAACTCAGTTTTTTTCCAAGAAATTCAACAGAGGTATCTATCTCTCCGAAATCAACTTCAGGGAGAGCTTTGTGAATGAGTAAAACATCTTCAAGTCCCGTATAACCAGACTCCACCTCTTCTTCGAGACATATCCTTATGTGATCCAGCTTCCTTTGAGATGTTGTCATGACCCCTCACCTGATGATTTCTGTTCCCACTCCCTCCCCCCTCAAAAATTTTGCCACATTTTCATAGTCACCCTTGAAAATGTAAACCCTGCATGAAGCTTTCATTTTGAAAATTTTACTCAGTTTGCCAGTCATTTCTCCAGTTACATCAGATTTCAGGTTTTCTCCTCCATTTCTCTCTATTTTTTCCAGCAAACTCCTGTCAAACTTTCTGNCAATCTTCCCCTCAACAAAGATACCTTCAACGTCAGTGGCAAANCCCACTCTCGAAACTGGAAGTTTTTCGCAAAGAAATGTGACTACCTCATCACCAGATAAAACCTCAAATTCACCGGATACAGTATTCAGAATGACATCGCCATGTAAAACTGGCAAAAGTCCAAAAGAGAGAGAGCGTGTGATGAGGTCAAGATTGCACTCAAGTTCTCCTGACCTTCTGAAGAAGTTCAGTGGATGGATGGGTACTGAAGCAACTCCAAAATCCACGAGCTTTTCACAAAATACTTTGTTCAGCTCAAGACATGCAAGATGTGTCCTTGCAACACCTTCCGGATTATTCACGCCATACTCCTCCACATAGGGATGCCCAAACGAGCCTGCACCATGTACAAGAATAAGTGAACCTGGAGAATATGACTTAGAGATAGCTTTACATATATCAGTAAGAGAATCTTCTCTCAAAACAGCTTTAACACCCTTCTTTTTTTCAGTAATAACAGATCCACCGATTTTGAGTACTGTTAATTGTTCAGTCATTTTCGCACAACCTCCTTAAAGCTCAGACTCAATTCTTACTCCTTCCATCTCGTGTTCCACCCTTAAAACTTTATATTTAGATAGATCTGGTAAACTCTTCCCAGAAGATTTAGCAATTCCTACAATACATCCCCCTCCACCTGCACCGGTTATTTTTGCTTTGAAATCCTGAGTCTCGAGTTCTGCTATCACTGAATCAATTTCAGGAGTACTAACCCCAACCGCTCTTAAAAGAGACTGATTAATCGAAATCAGCTCATCAATTCTTCCCGTGTTTCTNTCATCTCTGACAATTCTAAAGGCTTCAAGAACAATTTCATCAATTGCATCAAATATATGCTCAATAACTTCTGGATACCTCTCTCTAAGTTCAGCAACTCTTGCTACCATCTCTGCAGTTGATTTTTCACTTATATTCACAAGAAAGAAACTAAATGGAATTTTAACTTTCTTCTTTTCTGGAAAAAGCCANCACCCACCATAAGTTGAGACAAAAGGATCGATACCGCTTGCCCTACCCTGAACATCGATTTCAACCTGTTTTGCCATCTCAAAAATATCTTCTTTTTCAAGTCCAGCATTAAATTCTGCATTCAATGCGGCTATTGTTGCAACCGAAACTGCGGCTGAACTCCCAAGACCGGAAGCAACAGGTATATTACTCTCAATTCTCACATCTACCCCACCAATACTTTTTATTTCGGAGAACCTTCTAATTGCATAACTCACATAGGGATGAACATTAAAATCAAGACCCGTT
Organism: Archaeoglobus sp. JdFR-41; assembly: GCA_002010285.1. Lineage (GTDB taxonomy): Archaea > Halobacteriota > Archaeoglobi > Archaeoglobales > Archaeoglobaceae > JdFR-41. The sequence goes on from MTNC01000019.1 coordinate 18,384, forward strand.
CTGCCAAGATAAGAAGAAATCGTGGTCTCACCACTTTCACTCCTCCTCACCTCAACATAACATCTCAGATTTACAGCTGAAACGAGAGCGTGTCTTCCATACACAACAGCATGCTCTCCGAAAAGTATGATCTTGCCAGGGGCTGATGCTCTCATTGATTTTTTCCTCTTCCAATTTAAATTTAAGGTTTTTTGAAATTAAAAGAGGATAACTCTAAATCCTATCGAAGACTTTTAAAATAAACTCTGCAAGTCTTCTGCTGTCATCTTTCGTTTTCATCAATATACTGGTCGCCACCATTTTTTCAGACTCGAGACGTTTATCTGCANTATCGATTACCAGTACGTCAAGAAAGGGAGAATAAACATCAAGTACACCAGTGGGGGAGACCTCGTATCCTTTCGCCATCATAAATTTACCTGCAGGACCGCTGAATGGTCTATTACCGACTATAGGAGATACTGCCACAACTTTCTTACTCTCCAGCTTCTCTGCAAAATCTTCAATGCTTAGAATTGGCAGAATACTTGTTATAGGATTGCTCGGCCCTATCAGAACCTCATCGTGTTCTTTAAGTGCTGCTCTGATTTCATCAGTAAGTTTCGATTTCTCTATGCCCCTGAAATAAACGTCAAGAATATCTGGTTCACCTTTCCTCACCACCCAGAACTCCTGAAAATGCATTTCACCCTCAGTGGTTACCACAATTGTCTCCACCTCTTCTTCACACATGGGGAGTACCGGTATTCTAACTCCATAGGCTTCTGCAACAGCTTTCGTTGCTTCAGTCAGTCTAAAACCATTTCTGAGCATTTCGCTCCTGAGAATATGAGTCGCCCTGTCCCTGTCTCCAATCATCAGTTTTTCATCAAATCCAAGAGAGAGGAGAAAATCGTGAGTTATGAAGGTGTCATTTCTGATTCCCCACCATTTTGTTTCATCTACAATTCCCGCAAGAGCATATATAACTGAGTCGATGTCGGGACACACTTTGTTTCCAGAAACCCACACGTCTTCAGCGGTGTTAACAATAACACACAGATCATCCACAATCTCCTTCAGACCAGTTAGAAGTTTGGGTGTACCAGTACCTCCAGAAAGAACGATCATATATGGCCCGATATAACCTGAGTGATAAAAATTTACTCATCACAACTCTTAAAAACAGCATCTTCAACGAAGAAGACGTTTGGGGCCGTGGGGTAGCCTGGCAGCCTCTCGGCCTGGGGCGCCGGTGACCCGAGTTCAAATCTCGGCGGCCCCATTTTTTGAGCAAGAACAGGACTCAGTGGATCAATTTTTTAAAAGCAAAAAAGTTACGCCGGGGGTGGGATTCGAACCCACGCGGGCGTCGCCCATCTGCTTAGCAGGCAGACGCCTTACCACTCGGCAACCCCGGCTTTGGATTCTTCACCTTACTCTTTGCAATTAAGCATTTAAGAATTTTGCTTCGGATTTTCTCGACTCCCCCTGAATTACTCTGNTTGAAACTGCCCCCAAATCAGAAGTACCACGTTGATGGGAAGTTTATCCTGCCAACAAATCTCGTCCTGATGAATGACATGAACTCTTCAATAACACCTTCATTTACTCTGCTATCAAGGGGCGTTTTGCATCCTGAATCAATTTCCCTGCCATATACCCACAAAATATCATCAAGAACATCAGGCTCGATTTCAGCTTCCAGTGAGAGTTTTTCCAGTGCTTTTGCTGTAAACCTGCGAAGTTTATTGGTTTCATCCTCCGTCAAACTCTCTCCGGCATAAATCTTCTTCATAACTTCTTTCTCTGGTTCCACAATTTTTGATGATAGAGCAACCCTTACAAGGACACTGTCAACAGGGAATCCCAGANTGAATGGATCTTTAATTTTTAAACCTTGTCTTTTCAAAATTTTGATAAAAAGGAAACTCTTTTTCATAAACGGGTCTTCATAAGCTCTAAAGGTCTTAAGTCTGCCAAGTATGCCTCCTTCCCCTGCAAGAAAGTAATCAGCTTTTTTGAATAAATTCGCNATGTCGCCACTGTAAAACTCAAATAGTTTCGCTGCACAATCCCTGAGTAAATACGTCCTTTCCTCAACATTTCTTACCGTAGCTCCTCTATACGTGAAAATACTCTTCACCTCTGAAACACTGATACCCTTCAAATTTTTAGCTGTAAAGAATTCTGGTTCCTTCATCTGCTTCCTTCTGGCAAGGTAGAAGAGTAAGTCAGAACCATAATACCCAGAGCCTACAATCTCTCTGTCAAATCCAGTCCTGTGGTCTATTGCAACCATGAAGAAAACGTAGTTGGGGTAAATGTATTCATCCCATTCCGGGAAGAGATCAGGATTATCAAACAGTATCGGTCTGTACTCAAGTCTCTTTATAATTTCAGCAAGTTTTCGTATCCTGTACTCATTAATTACCATGTATGAATTTCAGTGATACTGCTAAAAACCTTGAGTTTGATCAAGCCCCTGAGTTCTCAAAAAACAGNGATTCACTTCAGAAAAGAGAAAGAGTTGCTGCAAGGACATTATTGGTAATATGACACAACCAGCTGCCTGCCAGTCTGTGCCTGATAAAGGCCCAGCCAAACACAAGTCCCACAAAAAACATATCGACAACTTTCAGCCATCCCCAGCCTGTTACGTAGTGATGCAGCCCGAAAGTTGTACTCGAGACAAAAAGACCAAGAACTGCTCTTTCCTTTTTTATGAAGTGGTTCAGAATTATCTGCCTGTGCAAAATTTCTTCCAGAATAGGCGCAATGCAGACAATGTAAACGAGTCTTAGTGTTACGGGCAGTGACAGCCACCATGTACCTCTGCCATAAAGTGCATTCTCTGCCCANGGAAAAGAGGCGATAATAATAGACAGTACCGTTGNGTTGACAAAAAACACACCTGCACCGGCGAGCACAAGTTTAAGAACCCAGTTCATGTTCTAAATCAGTATATTATGTTATAGGCGTCGAGTTTTCCTTCAGTCTCCTGTCTGAGTTCTTGATGCTCTTTGAGAAAATTCACAACAAGTTCCGAAGCCATTTTCTTGCATTTTCCACACAGCAAACTTCCAGACAGGCATTCTTCCCTTATCCTATACAGTTCCCCATCATCCTCAATCAGGTGATATGTGTAGAGTTCAAAAACAACACATTTATCTGGCTCTCCACCAAGTCTTCTCTGCTCTTCAGCAGTAGCTCTACCACCTGTAAAAGCTCTTCTGACTTTTTCTGCTGCATCGTTAGGTTTGTCAAGCAGGGATATGTAGCTCTCAGGTTTACTCGAGCTCATTTTACCGCCAGTTAATCCTGTTGTAAACTTGTGATATGTTGAGGAAGGTGGAATGAATGCGAAACCGCCAACTTCAAGTTCCATCCTCCTCACTTCTTTCTCTATCTCATTCCATTCACCAAAAACATCAACGTGTTCTTCGTAAAACTTCTTTTCAAAGTCAAGGCTGTTAAGTTTATCGAGATACTCTCTACCCTTTCTGCTCCTTATTCTCACACCACCAGGAATCTTTTCGAACGAAAATATGCTCGCTCTTGCAGCTAAATCTCTTGTAAGCCTTATGTGTGGATCCTGATCGGCTCCTACTGGAACAACGACAGGTTTTGGTCCACCATAATCTTTCAGCTCTGGTTGAAGTATATCCGCAGCTTGTATTGATGTTACAAACATCTTTGCGAGCTGAGTTTCTCCCTGAAACCCATATATTGCTTTGAGTTCACTGAAGTTAACTTCAGCAGAGAGCTCAAATGCAAGATCCTTTACGTGCTGACATTTCGACTGAAAGTATATCACCGCATTTTCCTCAAGACCAAGAGCGATTATGCTCTTTATATACTCAAACCCGAGTTCTCTTGTTTTATCCCAGCTAAGACCTCTAACACCATGAGCTTCCATATCCGCTATTGCAACAAATGCAATACCACCTGCTTTCTGATGCCACACTATTTCGTCCATGGTCATCTTGTGACCGAAATGGGGTAGTCCTGACGGCATGAAACCCGACATCACCGCCCAATCAGAATTGTGCCTCATTGCATCAATTATCCTATCGTAATCTCTGTGACCAAAAATCACNCCCCGCCTCATCAACCTGTGTGGAGTTGTGATGGCAGCAAGAGCGTCTATCACTTCTGAAAAGGGTTGCATACCAAACTCGGTGAGTAACTTCTCGTAGTCTATGACACCCTCGACATCCCATGGAGTGACCTTCATAACCTGCGGTAGGCGGCAGGTTAATATTCTTTGTGCAGATTTTGTTCAATGAAAATTCAGATAATGGGTGCAGGAGCACTCGGTTGCCTTTTTGGGGCACTGATTCAAAACGCAGGATTCGAGGTTGTGTTTGTTGCAAGAGGGGAACAGTATAAAGCACTGACGAAGTCACTGCGTGTTTCAGGACTTGTCGAACTTGAAATGGAGGTTAATGCTGTTAGAAAACCTGAGAATGCAGACATAACATTTGTGACTGTAAAAGCATACGACACAGAGAGTGCCGGAAAACAGCTGGCTGAAGTCGATCCAGGAATCGTTTGCAGTCTCCAGAACGGAATCGGAAACGAGGAAATTCTTCAGAAATACTGTAGAAGAGTTCTGGGTGGAGTCACAAGTTATGGAGCCAATCTTGTGACTTTTGGACACATCAGATATGCCGGAGAAGGATACACTTACGTTGGAGAAATGAATGGAGAGATCAGCGAAGATGCTGAAACNGTCGCAAATATTCTAAGAAATTCCGGGATAAGAGCTGAGGCGGTAAGTGATATCACCTTCAGACTCTGGGCAAAGGCTGTGGTTAATGCCGCAATAAATCCAGTTACAGCCCTTTGCAAAGTTAAAAATGGTAGAATTATCGAAGATTTAAATCTCTGGGAAGTTGCCAGAGAGGTTGCAAGAGAGGGAGAGGAGGTCATGAGAAGAATGGGATTTGAGTTCGATGCTGTAAGTGAGGTTCGAAAGGTTGCAGAAATGACAGCAGAAAACAGATCTTCGATGCTACAGGATATTGAGAGAGGNAAAAAAACTGAAGTAGATTTTATTAACGGAGCAATTGTCAAAAAAGGCGAGGATCTGGGTATTGATTGCAAAACAAACAGAATTTTAACACTGCTCATAAAAGGTGCAGAACATGGGGATTCTTGAAGTGCTCTTAGTTTCAGCAATGCCGATCTCTGAGATAAGAGGTGGACTGCCGCTTGCACTATACTACGGATTCGATCCCGTTGAGGCGTATATCCTATCTCTCATAGGAAACATACTTCCCGTGCCGTTTCTCATCCTGTTTCTTGAGGAACTTGTTAAAATAACCACAAGATTTAGACCCATCGATAGATTTTACAGACTCATAGTTCGCAGAGTTGAAAAGAGGAGAGAGTTTGTTGAAAAGTACGGTTATATCGGCTTGACGTTTTTTGTTGCTATTCCNCTCCCGGTAACGGGTGCATGGACAGGTTCTCTTATAGCCTTTCTGCTTGGGCTTGATAAGAAGAAGTCCGTGATTTTTATTTCAATGGGTGTAAGTATAGCTGGTGTTATCGTTCTGCTTACATCTCTCGGCGTTATAAATCTCATGAATATATTGTAATTTAATATTTTTTATTTTGAAATCAAATCCTTTATTATGGACAGTCCTGATCAAATAATTGTGATCGAGATTTTCACATCCACAAGAACAAGAATCATGATGAACCTAAAAGAGAGACCACACACAGTATCGGAGATTGCAAAAAAGACTGGATACTCTAAAACAACAATAAGTTACCACCTCGCAAAACTGAACGAGCTGGGGATGGTTGAAAGAGATGAAAGAGGAAAATGGGTCTACTACCGTTTGACGGAGAAGGGATTGAGAAGCATAAGGAGAGAAATTGCTGGAATTATTGTATCTCTTCTACTCGCAGTTTCGAGTATGGCAGGAATGGTATGGAAATTGATACCCAAGAAAGAAGTTACATTTGCAGTTGAAAAGGCTCCAGTAACTCCTGCAGTGAAGGAGAGCGTTATTACAGAAAGATATGACATTGCACTTCTGGTTCTGCTCGGGATTTTTATCTTCTCTCTGCTCCTACTGGGATACATTCGCTTTTTCAAATCAAAGTAAAATTTTATTCGATTTTCGAACGAAAGATTTAAAAAATTTTATGAAAAATAAAATACGGGGTGAGAGGTGTGGCTGATGAAAAGGAGATGGTTCTTGAGGCTATGAAAAAAGCTGGAAAACCTGTGAGACCCGGAGATATTGCAAAAATTACCGGTNTGGACAGTAAAGATGTATCCAGAATCATTAAGGAGCTTAAAAAGGAGGGGAAAGTCCACTCTCCCAAACGCTGCTATTACGCACCGCTTGAGTGACACAGAGGTGCAAAAATGGGAATACCACTTTTGGGAGAGAAATTTCCTGACGTAGAAGTCCAAACAACCCATGGTAGGATGAAGCTTCCAGACGAGTACAAGGGTAAATGGTTCATTCTCTTCAGTCATCCGGCGGATTTCACACCTGTATGCACAACAGAATTTGTGGCATTTCAGAACCGGTACGAAGACTTCAGAAAACTCAATTGTGAGCTTATNGGTCTTAGCATTGANCAGGTCTTTGCTCACATAAAATGGATTGAGTGGATTAGAGCCAAACTCGGAGTGGAAATTCAATTTCCAATCATTGCAGANGATACTGGAATANTTGCCGAAATGCTCGGATTAATACACCCTAAAAAAGGAACAAACACTGTGAGAGCTGTTTTTATTGTGGATCCTGACTCGATCATAAGGGCCGTAATCTACTACCCGCAGGAACTGGGTAGAAATATGGACGAGATTCTGAGAGNTGTTAAAGCTCTACAGATCAGCGATGCTGAAGGGGTTACAATACCAGCCAACTGGCCGAATAACGAACTTATAAGAGACAAAGTTATAATTCCACCTGCCACGAGCGAGGAAGAGGCTAAAAAGATGGTTAAAAAAGCAGAGTCTGGCGAAATTGAATGTTACGACTGGTGGTTCTGTTACAGAGAGTTGTAACCGGGTGAAAGAAAGATGGCATCTATCAGCGAAAGGATGGTCGAGGTTCTGAACAGGCAGATAAACGCTGAGATCTATTCTGCCTACCTCTATCTTTCTATGGCTGCCTATTTTGAGTTCATTGGACTGAAAGGTTTTGCAAACTGGATGAGGGTGCAGTGGCAGGAAGAGTTGAAGCATGCAATGAGAATATATGACTACGTGGTTGAAAGAGGAGGAAGAGTAAAGCTATACGCAGTTAATGAACCCCCATCTAACTGGAAATCACCACTTGAAGCTTTTGAAGCTGCACATAATCACGAAGTGAAGGTTACTGCACTCATAAACGAACTCGTGGAGCTTGCTCTGAAAGAACGTGACTTCGCCACCTACAATATGCTTCAGTGGTTTATCAACGAACAGATCGAGGAGGAAGCTTCAACACTGGAAGTTGTAGACAAGCTGAAGCTCGTCGGGGATGACGGAAAGGGTATCTTCATGCTGGACAGGGAGCTTGCTCAGAGGCAGTTTGCTGACGAGGGCGACAAAGAGAGAAAATAAGCTAAAAGGATGATAACATGACAGAATTTTCCAGATCCGGTAGTTTTGTGAATTTTTGTTTTGTAAGTCGATATGGAGGTGAGAAAATATGAGAACATTGGAAAATTTAGTAAAAGCTTTTATTGGAGAAAGCATGGCAAGAAACCGCTACACGTTCTACGCCAAGGTGGCAAAGGATGAGGGATATGTTTTTATCCAGAGAGTCTTCCTGGAGACTGCTGAAAACGAGAAGGAGCATGCTGAAAATCTCCTGAAGTTTATTCAGCAGCTCAGAGGAGAAAAAGACAGTATAAGTGTAGAAGCTGAAGCTCCTCTTATCTGGGGTACAACAGTTGAAAATCTAAAAACCGCTATTGCAGGTGAAAATTACGAGAACACAAAAATGTATCCTGAATTTGCCGACATTGCAGAAAAAGAGGGGTACAGAGATATTGCAAGGAGGCTCAGAGCAATTGCAAAGGCAGAGGAACACCACGAAAAAAGATACAGAAAGTTGCTTGAGGAAGTTGAAAATGGTACCTTTTTCAGGAGAGATGAGGAAACTGCCTGGGTGTGCCTCGAATGTGGTTACATTCACTACGGAACTGAACCGCCTGAAGAGTGCCCAAGTTGTGGACATCCCAGAGCATACTACGTTGCACAGGATTTGCTTTCTCTTTAATTTGCTTTATTTTCATTTTTATATNTTCATTTATCTCAAAAATTTCCTGATTGGAGATCCAGCGACTTAAAAAATCTTTCAAGCTTGGACTCGAAGCTCAGAAATCAATTCAGAAATAGTAGTAATACTCCCCTTTTGCCTTCTGTTCTCTATCCAGTCTTGAGTCCGGTTTATTGACCCTCGGTCTTTTCGTCTCCTCATCCCTCCTGAAAGTAATTCCAAGTCCCGAGAGAAACACGTTCATTCCTTCCCTCATCCCAAGAGGTCTTTTCGCCCTGCCATACCTTCCCGGTTCTCCCTGAAAAACCATCAGTCTATCGCTTATCATGTCCACAAAATAGATATCATGATCCACGACCAGAACACTTTTTGAGGTGTTCANTGCAAACCGCCTGATGATTCTTGCAACCTCTGTTCTCTGCTCAACGTCAAGATGTGCAGACGGTTCATCCAGAAGATAGAGATCCGCTTCTCTTAAAAGACAAGCAATTACAGCAACTCTTTGAAGTTCTCCACCACTGAGATCATCAATATTTCTGTCCAGCAGATCCTCAATACCAAGAGGTTTCAGAAACTCCGTTTTATAGTANGAAGAATCCACAAGAGGGTTTATTTTCCTCAAAAACATTCCTACAGAGATACTTACATCTGCCTTGACGTACTGGGGTTTGTAGCTCACCTTAACGTCCAGTCCAACTTTCCCATCATCATCCTCAATCACACCAGCAAGGACNTTTACAAATGTGGATTTCCCGGTTGCGTTTGGACCAACAACACCTAAAACCTCACCAACCCATATCTCCCCCGCCTCAGCTTCAAGTCTAAAACCCTCAAAAGTTTTTGTAAATGAAGGGTATTCTGCGAGTATCCTTTCTCCTTCTCCTGTTCTCGGCTGAAAAACTTCGAATTCAATTGGTTTCTCTCTTATCCTGATATTTTCCTCCACAAGATATCCCCGCAAAAACTGATTTATTCCAACTCTTGCACCCTTTGCAGCGGTAATGACTCCATAAACTCCTGGAACGCCGTAGCTAATGTGAACATAGTCCGCAAGCATATCGAGAATTGCGAGATCATGCTCAACAATCAGAACTGTTTTTTCGAGTGCCAATTCTCTTATTACCTTCGCAGCCGTAATTCTCTGATTTATATCCAGATACGAAGCTATTTCATCGAAGAAATAGAAATCAGCGTCTCTCATCATACATGCAGCTATAGCAACTCTCTGCAACTCTCCTCCACTTAAATCTTTAATATCTCGCTGAAGTGATGGTTTCAGGTTCAGTCTTTCAACCAGCTCATCCATAACACCTCTCTCATCGACCTTCTCCAACAGTTCTCTTGTTTTACCAGCGTAAACCTTCGGTATCGCTTCAATGTACTGGGGCTTCTGACTAACTCTGATTTTACCATCTGCAAGATTCTTCATATAATCCAGAAGTTCCGTACCGGCAAATCTCTCAAATATCTCTTCCCAGCTTGCTTCCTCTCTGCCCAGATTGGGTTTCAACTGTCCCGAGAGTATTCTGACTGCTGTGGATTTTCCAGTCCCGTTAGAACCGAGAATGCCAACAACATATCCTCTACGAGGTATCGGTAAATTGTACAGCACAAAACCATTTTTACCGTATCTGTGTACTTCCTTACCTTCAAGTTCCTTGGGAAGACCAACGATAGATATTGCCTTCATTGGGCATTTTTTAACACAGATACCACAACCTACACACAGTTTCTCTGAAATTATGGCTCTTTCTTTCACAACAACGGTCTCATCACCAGTTCTCACTTTTGGGCAGTACTTTACACATTCCTGCCCGCATTTCTTCGGTCTGCACCTCTCNCTATCCACCACTGCAATCCTCAGCGACATTGTTTGCTCTCCCAGAGAATCGCTTTATAATTTTTAAAATTCCAGTCAGACTCAAATCTTCACAGATTCAGTAACCAAGCTCCTTTAGTCTTTCCTTCAAAATCAATGCAGAATTTTTCAGTTTCTGAATTTCCTCACTGTTCAGATTTACTTTTGCCAGTTCTGCTCCTTTCTTGCTGAGTTTTGCCGGTACTCCAACAGCAACATCTTCAATTCCATACTCACCCTTCAAAACAAGGCTTGTGGGAATTATCTCGCCCCTGTCTTCAACTACAGCTTTGACCATAGTAGCAACACATACAGCCGGCCCGAAAATTGTTGCACCCTTTCTTTTTATTACTTCTGCCGCAACAAACCTCGTATCTTCCTCAACTTTTTCCCAGTCAACTTCTCCGTCAAACTCAGCAAGACTCTTGGCTATAAACATGCTATCTCCATGTTCTCCGATTATCCATGCTCTTCTTATGTTTCTTGCACCAACCTTGTGGAGTCTCTCCTTCAGCCTTGAAGAATCAAGAAGATTTCCCATACCAAAGACCTCATTTCTACTCTTACCCGTTTCCTTCCACATAATATACGTCATTACGTCCATAGGATTTGTAACAACCAGAATTTTGCTGTTTGCTGCTACCTCTTTTAGCTTGGATGCAACATCCTTGATTATACCCGCGTTCTTGGTTGCAAGATCCAGCCTCGTCATTCCTGGCTTTCTCGGCAGACCAGCAGTAACAACAATTACCTCACTCCCCTCAAGCAAAGAGTAATCACTACCCCCAGTGATCTCCGGATATAGATCCATCGCTGCTGCGGCATGTGAGAGGTCCATCGCCTCTCCTACAGCAAGATCTTCAGCTATGTCGACTATAGCCACTTCATCTCCCTCATCAAGCTTCAGATTAAGCAAACAGGCAAATGCAGACGTACTTCCAACCTTTCCTGCACCCACGAATCCAAGTTTCATGCTGTGAATTGACTCTGGCATTAAAAAATTGTTTATCAGATTGAAAACTTCACTCAAACCTGATTTTTTTCCCAGTTATCTTTCTGAAAAGTCTTCCCTGCAAACCGTGGAAAGTGGCAAAACCCTCAGCAAGTTTCTGATCTATGGCTGCAGTGTCAAACGAGACGAGTTCCTCCGAATACAGCGCAAACTCAGAGTGTCTTGCAATGGGTATTATGCTCCCTCTGTAAAGCTTTACCTTCACCCACCCTGTTACCCTTTCCTGAGTTGCATTTATGAAAGCATTCAAAGCGTCGAAAAGAGGATCGTTTACGAGACCATAGTAAACGAGTTCCGCCCATTCCTCCTCTACAATTCTCTTGAACTTCAGCTCTCTCCTGCTTAGAACAAGTTTTTCAAGATCACGATGAGCAGTTATCAGAATCGTTGCTGCTGGATGCTCGTAATTCTCCCTTGCTTTAAGCCCAAGAACTCTGTCCTCTATCATATCCGTTCTTCCGATGCCATGCATTCCCCCAATTTTATTTAGAGTTTTTATTAATTCTAAACCACCTAACTTTTCATCATTCAATGCCACCGGGATNCCCTTCTCAAAATCGATTTTGACTACTTCAGGTTCAAGTTCACTTTTCTCAGGACTTTTCGTCCACTCATAGATANCCTCAGGTGGGNCAAACTCGGGGTCTTCCAGTCTGCCTCCCTCAATACTCCTACTCCAGAGATTTTCATCAATGCTGTACGGTTTCTCCTTTGTAGCCCCAACCTCAATGCCTTTCTGTTTTGCATACTCAATTTCCCACTCTCTTGTCAGATTCAGTTCCCTGATTGGTGCAACAACCCGGTAACCGTACTGCCGAAATACGTTTTCGAATCTGAGCTGGTCGTTTCCCTTACCAGTACATCCGTGAGCAATTGCCTCAGCCCCCTCCTTTTCCGCAATTTCAACAACTTTTTCAGCTATGATTGGCCTTGCTATTGCCGTNCCGAGAACATAACCCTCGTATTCCCCATTAGCTTTTATGAGCATGAAAAGAGCTTTCAGAAAGTCGTTCTTAGCATCAACAGTATAGTGTTTGTCTGCATATCTCTTTCCTCTTTCCTCTGCACGCTTGAGTTCACCCTCAGGTTGACCTATATCAACTGACACTGTTACAACTTCATCAAAACCATATTTCTCCCTGAGCAGTGGAATACAAACTGTCGTATCCAGTCCACCAGAGTATGAAAGGACTACTTTCATGCTCAACGTAACCAACTCTGCTTTATAAAACATTTTTCAGAACGCCATTGAAAGTTACACTTGTCAGCTCTTGAGTTGAGCAGAAGTCTCAAAACTCTGACTTTTATAATAACATAGTTGTATATAAAAGCATGAAAGAAAACACACAGAACTGATTAAACCTGAAAAATGGCTATTCATTTCAGCTTCCTGATAAAGGTAAAATTTAGTAAAATTTATTAGCTAACTCTCAAACGCTGCACCATGGATGCTGCCACACTGCTGATAGCAGCTTTGAGTGCTTTTGCAGTTGTCGCATCTGTTGGAGTTCTTCTAACACGTGATAACTTCTACGCCGCTCTTTACATGGCTGTAGCAATGGTTTCCATCGCTGCCGTCTATGCAGTGTTCAACCTTCAACCAGTCGTGGTGCTAATCGTTCTGATTTTCGTTGGTGCTGTCGGGATTGTAACAGTCGCTGTAGCTGCCACCTACAGATTTGCAACACCACGAAAAGTAGACCTGCTATGGGTTGCTCCAGTAGTTGGTGTTTTCGGAATAGTCGCATACTTTTACTACCACCTCGTCTCAGGAGACATCAAAATCACACCGAACCCAGATAGCTTTGCATCCATTTCCACCGATTATTTCTTTGTAATCCTTTTCCTTGTCTCTCTCATGATTTTGATGATGCTTTCCGCTATAAAACTTGCCTGGAGGGGAGAAACGTGATCCCAGAACTTTCCTTTCACGAGATTTCCCAACTTGGAATTGTTCTTACCGCCTCATTGGCTATACTTCTGATTGCCTATGTAACAGCAATTTCAGCAAAAGACCTTGTCAGACTTCTCATCAGCCTGGAACTTATGTTTGGAGCAGTTTTTCTGTCAATAATCCCCCTTTTCACAATTTCAGTTACAGCGGCCTATACAGTTGCAGTTCTCGTGATATTCACAAGTAGCAGTGAATTGCTGGTTCTGATCACCGCCATAATTCTGCTTGACAGGAGGAAGAGGGGAATTCAAATAGAGAAAGTAGCTGTAGGAGGGGATAGCCTATGAAGGAGTATCTTCTGTATCTTCTCCTCATCCCTCTTCTTACAACATTTATACTCCCTGCATTTCGTCCCAAACAGGCTACTTGGATTTCAGCCATCTCATTCTTGATACCAATGTTCGGAACCTTGTACTACCTATTCACAGCAACAGAATTTGAGGTGTCTCTCCTCGATGTCTCACCACCTATAGGAGAGTTCTACCTGCTCTCTGACCCGATATCAAACGCATTTGGATTCACCATATGCCTCGTTTCCGCCATGGTGGCTCTTTACTCCCTTCCCTACATGAANCACCGATTCGAGGAGATGGAAGCTGAAACACCAAGGGAGTTCAAAAAGTACTGGTTCCTGTACAATCTATACGCTGTAGCAATGCTCTGGCTTGTATATTCAGGAAACCTGATAATGCTTTACATTTTCCTCGAAATTTCACTCCTGGCTTCATTCCTTCTTATTTTCTTCTATGGATANGGGAACAGACACTGGGTTGGCATACTGTATTTCGTATGGACACACATTGCTGGTGTTCTCGCCTTTATCGGATTTCTGATGATTGCCTTTGAAAATCAGACTCTTGCCCTTCACAGTCTTGCTGTAATCGGATTCTTGCCATGGCTGCTGATATTTCTTGGAATGGTTGTGAAGCTACCGGGTCTTGGACCGCACATATGGCTTCCCTGGGCACATGCTGAAGCGCCAACCCCTGTCAGCGCACTCCTGAGCCCCCTCACAGTTGGTCTCGCAGGATACGTGCTCTTAAGACTCTACCTGGTTGATCCAAGTTTTATTATTGAATATAGAGATATAATAATTGCTTACGCTATAGTATCAAGCATTTACGCTGGATTTTCGGTATTTAAGCAGAAAGACTACAAGAGACTGCTCGCTTACTCCACAGTTTCTCAGATGGGCTATGTGCTTATCGCCATCTGTCTGGGCAGCTCAGGTTTACTGGCAGTTGTGCTTCAGTACATCAGCCACGCTTTCGGTAAATCCATACTCTTCATGACAGCAGGAGCAATTATAGCCACATTCCACGGTCTCAGAGATATAAACAGGATGGGCGGAATGCATGAATACATACCAACTATCGCAAATGCTGCCCTCATCGGGTTCATGACACTCAGTGGTATCCTAACTATCGGGATGTTTGCAGAGTTTTTCATCCTTATTGGCCTGGCTCAGGTGTATGAATTTAACTTACTGATCGTTGCAGCTGTGATTGTTGTATTCATCATATCCGGTTTGTACAGCTTTTACACAATGAAAGTCATTTANTACGGAAAACCAGCCGGATACTCCAAGCCAAGATTCAGCAGACTCCTTGACACACCGCTTTACGCAATAGCTGCGTTCAGCTTCCTTTTCATCTTCCCACCTCTCTCCACAGTGCTCCTTGAGGGACTTAAAGTAGTGATAGGAGGTGTTCTTCCATGAGTGAAGCTGCTGTAGCTGAAACTGTTGCCAGATCAGTTGTCGAGATTGTAAATATGCCTGAAATTTCGCTGATAATCCCGACACTGTTCTTTGCTCCAATACTTTCGAGTATACCCATAGCAATTGCATGGGGAATGGATCCCATACCACCATGGGCAAGAAAACTCCCAGTATTATCAGTTTTTGGACTGTTCATATCCCTCTGCTCCGCTATTTACATTCTGATAAATGTGGGTGAATTGTCTCCGCAGGCTCAGCCCCTTATTTACACTGTGAAGTGGTTGCCGGAGTACAACATCAATTTCGTCTTCATCTTTGACTACTTGAGCAAGTTAATGGGTGCTTTAACCGCTTTAATTGCATTTCTGATTGGCGTTTATGGTCTGGAATACATGAAAGAGGACTACAGACTTGGATGGTACTGGTTCTTCTTTAACCTGTTCACAGCTTCAATGCTCCTAGTAGTTTATAGCGACAACCTTCTTATGCTTCTCATTGGCTGGGAAGGATTAGGAATTGCTTCCTGGGGTCTAATAGGTCACTGGTTCAGAGATGATGATGATCTGAGCTATGTCGGAATAATTGGAAGGAAAGTCGCAGGCCTCAACATGTTCTGGTCTCCAAGTTTGGGAGGATGGAGAGCCATATCCACAATAAGAATTGGAGATATGCCAATGTTTTTCGCCCTCGGTGCCATTTATGCCCTGACTGGAACACTTAACATAAGTGAGATAAACTGGGGTGGGCTGGCTCAGCAGATAGGAGTTGCCGGAATTGTGATACTCTTTATTGCTCTTCTTCTGGGTCCATTCACAAAATCAGCACAACTCCCGTTCAGTGAGTGGTTGATGACTGCCATGACAGGTCCAACAACTGTCAGCGCATTGCTACACTCAGCAACAATGGTTGCTGCTGGAACTTACCTCTTCATGAGATTCAGCTGGTATATTGAGCCATGGACACTTCACGGAACAGGATATGAGTACATATACATCCTTGTACTGTTCCTGGGGCTTTTCTCCGCCCTTTATGGCGCAACAGTTGCTACTGGATGTCAGGAAAGAAAAGTCCTCCTTGCCGCATCAACAATGTCAAGTTTAGGTCTTATGTTCGCATCAGCTGCTGCGAGTTACTGGATTGGTGAAATTGCTATTATTGTCGCCTTCTGGTACCTGATAGTCCATGCCTTCGCAAAAGCTACCCTCTTCCTTGTAGCTGGTCACCTAATCCATGAAACCCATGACAGATTCCTGTGCGGCGATCTCGAAGTTGCCAGAAAACTCAAAATAGCATTTATTGCCACTATAATAGCCACAATTTGTCTCTCAGGCATTCCACCATTCACAGCATACTGGGTCAAATCTGCGATGGATGGTGTAATGCATAACCTTGAACACGAGCTCGGTTATCTGCCACTGATGCTTCTTGTCATAACATCTGCTGTGTATTCCGCATTTCTGGCAAAATTCCTAAGTCTGAATTTCGTGAAGGGGCGGAAGGTTCACCTGCACCTGCATGGCGGTGAAGTTATGGGAACAGCCTACACCATAATGGTATCGATGCTCCTCGTAATTCTCGCGGTATTTCTAACATCTCGCGAAGAACCATTCGTGGAATTCCTGAAAGAAGGTTATATGAGTGCATCACTTCAGGTTGGGCTGCTGGTTCTGGTAACCTACGCTTTCGCTCTTTACAAACCCAGTATCAAAGCTCTATCTCCCATCGGAACGTTTCTGAGTGATAGAATGTACCTTCCGTTCCTGAATGACTTTATCGTACCAAAGATAGGCTGGACAATTGCCAGTGTTGTTGATTACGGAAACAGAGTTATAGACTTCACATGCCATCAGGCGATACCACAGCTATTCGAAGTGTACTCCCTTGGCGTTAGATATATTCAAAATGGAAGTCTCGAGAGATACGTCAGGATAGTCGTGGGGTTTGTGTTGGTAGTATTCATAATAGCTGTTGCAGTGGGGTGGTAAAAATGCAGCTGAACATGTTTACAGCCCTCATAATACTTGTATTCGCAGCAGCAATATCTTACAGGAGCTACAAGCTGTCATTTCTTCTAAGCCTCTCGTCTATTGTGATTATGGTATCAGGAGGACTGAATACATACGCCATACTCATCTTTTCTATAGCCCTTCTGAATCTCCTATCACTTCTGGTAATAAGAAACAACCAGATGGTGGGAGTGGATTACGCAATGGTTGCAATAATAGCAGTAGCGACGATTTACGTCTTCTTCACAACAGATCTTGCAATTCTACTAACGCTTTTCGTAATCGCATCAGTGCCAACTTATTTGCTAATAATGGCAAGCGAAATTGGGGATAGACCTAATGTCGATGTNGGAATCAAATACATCACCTTCATGGTTATAGCAACTGTCCTCTTTATAATTGGTGCTTCAACGCTTCAGATTTCTTCAGAACCTCTACTCTACTCAATTGGTGCCCTCCTTCTGATAATTGGTCTTGCCATGGAGGTTGGAGTGGCCCCCGTTCATGAGTGGGTGCCCGACGTATTTGCTTCAGCAGACCCCATTCCTGTATCGATAGTCGCATCCATAGCGAAATTCGTTCCATTCATAGTTGCTTACAAGATTCTTCTTGCAACGTCCAATCCACTAACTCCCCAGATTCTTCTGGTTGTCGCTCTGATCGCAGCCGTATCAATGTTTATAGGAAACATTGGTGCATTAACAACTACTGATATGAGCAGAGTTCTTGCGTATTCCACTGTTGCAAATATGGGCTACATTCTTGCAACTTTCGCAGCACTTACAGCCAGCAGCGAACTTGTTTATTTTGCAGTAGCTGGAGGATTGCTGCAGCTTGCCGTTAACTCATTTGGGAAAGTCGGTTTCTTCTCAGCAATAAAAAGTGATGGAACCTCACCCATACCGGCATATCTCCTGAGTTTTTCATTTATCGGTCTTCCACCACTCATGGGATTCTGGAGTAAGCTATTTATCATATACTCACTTGTTTTCTCCGACTACATCTGGCTTGCAGTAATACTCGTAATCAACTCTGCTATCTCTGTGCCCTACTACATAAGACTCGCAAGAGTTCTTGGTGTAAAGTGGAGGTTCAATCTTGCAAATACCGTGACACTTTTCGCAGCTCTTGCAATGCTGATAACAATTATTCCACCAACGTGGTTTGTTGATGTGATTTCTATTATGGAGGGGATGTGAGATGCTCGTTGAGAATGCTCTTATTGTTTTAATCGTTATTGGAGTCGCGATAGCCACAGACATCATTATTGTACTGCTGGCAAAAATATTTCCAAAATATCGACCAACAGAAGTGAAACTTTCGAGATTCGAAGCTGGAAATCCTCCAGTTGGGACGCCAAAGTGGGTGCTGCCAATGCAGTACATCGGTTTCATGCTCATGTTTATGGTTGCAGAACCGATAGTTGTACTGCTGTTACTTCTGGCTGCAACTCCCACACTGGATGTGATGGCCTTAACTCTGATAGCCTTCATTCTTCTCCTTCCATCACTGTACGTTGCATACAACTACTCCCTCCATATTGCAGGTTTCAAAAAGATAAATNACATGAGAGGTGAGACCGATGGATGAATTCATACAGTTTCTCAGGAGTGGCCCCCTCGCCCCCCTCAAGAAGTGGGGGACGCACTGGAGTCTCTGGCCTGTTCATCTCGTTACTGCATGCTGTGGTGCCGAACTTGCCCATGCTTTCGCCTGTGGATACGATGGTGAAAGGATTGGTGCACTCAATTATGGAATTGCCAGACAGACCAACCTNATAATAGTCGAGGGGGCAATAACACGAAAAATGGCCAGAGTGCTGAGAATTACATGGGAACAGATGCCCGATCCAAAGTTTGTTATTGTAATGGGAGCATGTGGTTTAAATGGTGGTATATTCTGGAACGGATACAATCTGGTGAAACCCTCAGAGGTAGTTCCAGTAGATTTCTTTATTCCTGGCTGTCCACCAACCCCAGAAGCACTGCTGAGAGGTATACGGCAGTTACAGTGGAACATAAAGAAGGGCGAAGCAAAAACATCAGCAGTTTTCCCGGAGGTTCCTCTTACACCGGGTAAAAAGCCGAGAGTTATCCCGAGGAGACCAAAGACCATCTCAAAATCTGCCTCAATAATTGTTAATGTACCAAAAGAAGTTGAATGGGAGCTGGGTAACGAACTGACCGGGAAACTGAGAGAGAAACTCGGAAGATTCGCACTCTCAATAACAATTACAGGTAAAAATCGAATAGCTATCAAAATAAAAAGAGATGATATTCTGAAGGTGGCCGAGGTAATCAAAGATATGGGGTTCGATCACGTTAAGTCCGTCAACGTGATTGATGCAATTAACGAGGACAAGTTCATAGTTGAATACCACTTTTCGAGCTACAGTGTAAAAGAGCTAATGCCTGTAATCGTCAATATCTTCGCAGANTTACCCAGATCTGATCCACGGATAAAGAGTGTATCATCGATGTTCCCGAGTGCCGATTACATGGAAAGAGAAATGCATGAATTCTTTGGTGTCGTGTTTGAAGGAAACNGCTGGATGGGAAGGAAATTTCTGCTCGCTCCAGACACGCCAGAATATCCGTTGAGGAAAGATTTCGAGCTTGAAGAAGAAGTTTACATCAGGGGTGATTGAAATGGATGATGTTAACGAGTATCTGCTTGAAGTTCCGGTAGAACCTCCCAGACTGTTGAGATCTTTGTTCATTCCTCTTCCACCTGAGTACGTTGAGGAGACCTATAGAAATGATGATTTCCTCGTGCTTGTAGGTCCGCAGCATCCTGGAAGCGGACATATGAGACTAATAGTGCGAGTTCACGGTGACATAATTACCGAGGTTACACCTGATCCAGGTTATGTACACAGATCGATAGAGAAGCTTGCAGAAAATAGGCTGTACATCCAGAACATACCCCTCTTTGAGAGGCCGGCCATAATGGATGCTGCCAATTTTAATCTGGGATACATCAGAGCAATTGAAGAAGCACTGGATATAGAAGTCCCGGAGAGGGCACAGTATCTCAGAGTGATACTTGCAGAACTCTGCAGAATTGGAACACACTTGTATGATGCTGCCATTCTTGCGGTGTTCCTCGGCCATACAACCGGATTCATGTGGCCATTTGGAGTGAGAGAGTTAATATGCGAGGCTCTTGTCAGAATGACTGGTGCAAGATTCACGTCTTCCTTCATACTCCCAGGAGGTGTCAGAAGAGATGTAGATGAAAAAACGCTGAAATTCGTCAACGATGCAACATTTGTGATGGAGAAAAGACTCAGACTATTTGAAAAGATATTCATAAAGAACCCTACAACCATTGCAAGGCTTAAAGACGTTGGTGTGTTAACCAGAGAGGAGGCAATAAAATTTGGCGTTGTTGGACCTTTTCTGAGAGCGAGCGGTGTTGAGTACGATGTGAGAAAGGTGGAGCCCTATGAAATATATGATGACCTCACGTGGGATATACCCGTGGCAGAGGAGGGAGACAGTTACTCAAGATTCCTTGTGCGAGTCAATGAAATTTCCCAGAGTCTCAGTATAATAAGACAGTGCNTATCCAGAATTCCAGAAGGAAGAGTAATCAGTGACCAGATATGTGAGAACGGGAAGGACATAAGAGGAAACCTCTATGATGCCCTTGCCAATATAGTACTTCCTCAAGGCGAGTACACAACCCTGACTGAGGGAGCGAGGGGTACAATAATCTACACAATCGTGAGCGATGGTGAGAGTAACACACCCTACAGAGTCAGGATTCTGACACCGGGTTGGCTGTATCTCAGGGGATTCATGGAGTCACTGAAGGGTGAGAGGCTGGCGGATCTTCAGGCTGTTTACGGAAGTTTTGGTTACTTCCCGCCAGAAGCTGACAGGTGATAGGGAGGGAGATTATGAGTCTTCTGGAAATGGTAGCAAAAATGGATGTTTACGGAATTCTTGAGTACTTTTACGCTATATTCAGTTCCAACATGATGAACATACCCCTGATACAGCCATACATCGATAAGATCATTGAGAAGATTCCTATTGCCAAGTATTTGATCGCTCTTATTCTCTGGAAACCTTTCTTTGCAGTACTGATAATGCCCGGACTCGGCATTCTCACCGTATACCTCCTCTACATAGTGTGGTTTGAGAGAAAGCTCACTGCAAGGGTTCAGTGGAGAGTGGGACCACTTGAGGTTGCAAGACCGGTAAGGGGTGCTATTCAGGCACTTGCAGATGGTCTCAGATACTTCTTCCAGGAAGCAATAATCCACAGAGAAGCTCACAGCCCCTATTTTATTCAGCTTCCGATCCTTGCTTTCATCCCCATTCTTCTTCCACTTCTTTTCATTCCCGCCGGAGCTGCAGTGGGTATCAAAACACCCTACTCCATCCAGCTGATAGTTGCATTTATTGCTCTGATTCCAATAACGATAATCGCAATTGGATGGGCCTCGAACAGCAGATTTGCTTTTATCGGTTCGGTGAGAGAGGCTTTCATGTACTTTGCATACGAGATACCGTTCATAATTGCCGTTATGTCCATGATCTTCCTGTACGGTAGTGGAGACGCTTACATGGCTGTCGAAAAACAGAGTTTGATACCCGGAGTAATTCTCAATCCAGTGGCCTTTCTGGTGTATCTTATAGCGATGCTGATGGCAACGTCTCGCTTACCCTTCGAGATTCCAGAAGCGGATCAGGAAATAGCCTTCGGACCATTTGTAGAGTACTCTGGTATCCTATTCGGATTGGTGATGGTTCTTGCCTACGAAAAACTTTACATAATGTCCCTGCTCTTTTCGATTCTGTTTCTGGGCGGATGGTCTGGCCCGGTATGTCCACTGCTCGGCGACTTGAACGGTCCAATCTGGCTTGTGGTAAAAACACTGGTAGTGGTTTCAGCTGTAGCGCTTGTGCGTTCAATATATGCCAGATACAGACTTGATCAGGCTCTCAGAATTGGCTGGAGATCACTTTTAGCCCTCTCACTGGCAAGCCTTGTTGTTGGTGCAGCAGTAGGAGTGTGGTTCTCATGATAAGAATTGAAAAAGTTGAGGATAGATTTATAGAGAACCTGAAAAGACACCTGGATGCGATAACTGTAGCTGCNCTTCAAGCTGTTAAGCCAGGGAGAATAACAATCGAATATCCAAGAGAAAGAAGAAAGTATCCAGAATGTTTCAGAGGTTTTATAATTTTTAACAAAGATGCCTGTATAAGTTGCTTTAGATGTGCCCAGATATGCCCTGCGAATGCAATACAGATGGAGTATCTCGAAAGTGCGTATCCAGGGATAGACTACTCAAAATGCATTTTCTGTCATTTCTGTGTTGACAGCTGTCCTACCGGAGCTCTCAAAACGAGTAAGGTTCATGATATTGCTTTCAGGACGATGGAAGAGATGGTTTTAAGTCCCTCACAGATAATGTCCATACCCGAAATCACCAGAGAGGAAAAATTCACAACAGAGTATATGATATCCAAGAAAGAGTGGAAACTTGTTAGAAAAAGGGAGCTCGACAAACTCGAGGTTGAAGTCCCACCACCAGAAGTTAAGGTTAGAAAGGTAGCCTGCACCGAACCTGAGAGCTGTCTTGGATGCAGACTCTGTGTGAATGTATGTCCACAAAATGCAATAAGTGTGGAACGATGTGAGATTTCAATTGAAGAAGAAGTGACTGGCACGGGATGCGTCTTGACTGTGAACACTGATAAATGCACGGGTTGTGGTCTGTGTGTAAGACAGTGCCCGATGCAGATCCTGGCTCTTGAAGAGGTGGAAGCATGATAGCTCGAGAATGGCAGTTTCCACTTCCAGAGAAAAAACACAAGAAAAAGTACTTCGGCAATCTCAAAATTGAAGTTATAGACACAGGTCTTTGCTGCCACTGCGCTGCATGCGCGTCAATATGCCCTGTGGAAGGAATTACAGCAGGAGACAAACCAATAGATTTCCCGAACTGGGTAAAGGACTGTGTTGACTGTGGAGCCTGTATCAAGGTTTGTCCAAGATGGGATTACCAGCCCCTCAATGGTATTGGGGAGTACATTGAAATTACCTCTGCAAGATCCAAACGATTTGTTGGACAGGATGGAGCAATGGTGAGCGAAATAACAGCATCTGCTATCGAAATGGGTCTTATTCAGGCAGCAATATTTGTTGGCAGAGATGAAGAGTGGCGAACAAAAGTAATAACAATAAAGAGTCCCGAACAGCTTTATGACAGGAAGATAACCGGAACAAAATACAGCTACGCTGATGTACTCCCAGCATTAAAGGATGCAGTTATAAAATATGAATCTGTCGCCTTCGTTGGCACCCCATGCATGATATCTGCTGTTAGAAAACTGCAAAAGGCCTTCAAAAAGTTTGAGAGAGTGAAGCTGTCCATAGGTCTTTTCTGTACAGAAAACTTCTACCACCATGAGCTTTACGAGTTTTTGCTGAATAAAAAAGGAGTTGACCTAAGAAACAGCGTCAAAACAGACATAAAGAAGGGTAAATTCATAGTAAGGCTCAAAGATGGAGGAAAAGTGAGCTTCCCTGTCAAAGAACTTGAGGAAATAATTCCACCAGGATGCAAGGTCTGTCAGGATTTCGCGGCTGTTGAAAGTGATGTGAGTGTCGGCAGCGTAGGTAGTGGAAGCAGATTTTCAACAGTTGTTGTCAGAAACGAGATTGTCAAGCAGATCATAGACTATATACGGGAAAACGACTACGCGGAATTCTCAGAACCGAAACTGGAAATTGTTCAAAAACTCTGCAACTACAAGATAAAAATACACCCCTACCCACCAAAGAAAAAAGAGGAAAAAGAAGGAGAAGGTAAGACAGAAGAAAAAGGGGATAAAGAGTGATCTATATTTCTTTCAGCCCCGTCTTTTCGATTATTATCTGATACGCTTCTTTTTCCCTTTTTCCACCACATCTCTCCACGATTTTTTTGTAGTAAAGAATCTTCTCCTTCAGTTCCTCCCTCCAGTCCCCATCTCTTACAGCAAGATAACGGGTTGCATGTACAAGCCCTTCAATAACAGCATTAAATCCTCTGTTTACAGCCCTTAACGTCATTTTATCTCTAAAAAACTCTCCATCCGTAAGTTCAAGGTAAACACGGACACCTTTTAAGTTGGCGCTGAACTCACACCATGCCACTGCCTCATGCAACACAGGCGGTTTAACACTCCTGAAGTGCTCTTCTCCAAGATCTTCGAAAGCTGAGATGGCAAAAATCAGTGGATCCATCACAACATTAGCATACAGGTTGCTACCTTTCTCAATGTTTTCTCTTGTGTGAGATTTGTATAACGTTGCCCTTGCCTCAACACCGTCAGCATCGTCCACAATGATGCCAATTGGAGCTGTGTTCACTTTTCCTTTATCATCGAGCGTAACTGCAATTATCTCATTAATGCCCTCGTGAAANCCAAAATCTCTAAGCTTTCCCCCTTTTGCACTCTTCACAACCTCCACCCCTCTGAAATTGCAAGATACAGTGAGGAAACCACGAAATCTGCAATTGTTCCAGGATTTAAATTTCTCGCCAGAAGGTACTCATCCAGACGCCTGAATTCCCTGACCGGATTGGCAGACTCAAGAGCTTTTCTGGCAAGTATCATCACTTCCCTTGCCATATCAACTCCAGCTTTTGAGATTACAAGCGGATCAGGATACTTTGACAGGAGCTCATGATACAGAAATACCACTACCTCATTCACATCAAGTTGCGAGTTTAGTATGAAACGGGCTCCTTCAAGACTGATCCCATATCCTCCAGTCAGTTCCTTTGCTATCAAGTTCTCTGGAGGAGCTTTCTGCATCCATTCATAAAGGTTAACCTTTTTTCGTTTCAGAACTTCCCCGATGCTGGAATCCCTCAGAGAGAAGTTANCAGTATTCAGCACTCTTGCATCACTCATCTCAAAAGCCTTCAGGACGTATAATGAATCTTCATAACTTGTTCTTTTGAGGTTTTCTGTTGCAGTCTCAACAACCTCACTCATGTCATTGCCCTTCCATGCTGAGAGAAGAGGAGCAAGGAGAAGAAATGCTCCGAAATGAACGTTCCCAGCTTTGTGCCATCGTATACTCGTCTCAACAGCTTTGAAGATCCCTCTCCCTATCTCCCCATCTTTTGCAATCTGAACAAGAGCTGAATATGAAGACGCTGCAGAAATCAGAAAATGTTCATACTTTAAATCCTGGAAATCATGTTCTCTGTCAACATTACCGGCTTTTGGATTCCCGGAAACTTCCAGCAACAGTGATATCATAGCAGCTGTCGCAGCTTCTTCTGGTGA
Organism: Archaeoglobus sp. JdFR-41; assembly: GCA_002010285.1. Lineage (GTDB taxonomy): Archaea > Halobacteriota > Archaeoglobi > Archaeoglobales > Archaeoglobaceae > JdFR-41. The sequence continues at coordinate 43,456 of MTNC01000019.1, forward strand.
GCTGAATGGCATATGATGAACTTCNCCCGACACTAAAAAAATTTTAATTCAAAGAAGTCAAAAATTAAAGTAATTGGATATAAAATCACACCCTCGTTACAAGTTTGTAAAGTCCGTACCTGGGCGAATAAATTTCCCCCATTTGTTTCAACTTGCTGAGAATATCCTTAGCCCTGTACCTGTCTATCCCATCCTGCTCTGCTGCGGCGAGGATTTCTTCTTCCGGAACACCGCTTTCATACGTGGATTCAAGATCCTCTATTATCTTCTTTATTGTCATGATTCTGTCTCTCTGCCTCTTCGAAGTTCCTGCAAAGGCAAAGTCTATGTCAATTTCTCCTGTTTCAGGATCCGTGGCTATCTGACCGAGACTGCTGTTCATGAGCTTTATCACTCTCTCTACATCTTCAACTTCCACTCTATCACTGAGTCTGAGTCTTGCCGAGGCCTCTGCAAGTCTCACAAGACTTTCAAGTTGTCTGGCAGTAATTGGAACAGGAGAGTTCTCCTTGGCTCTCGCCCTTAACGATACGTAAAAATCCTCTATCCTCTTCTTTGCTTCTTCTGTCATCACAGGGAAAACAGTCTTCTTCGCATACGCAATGTACTTCCTCAACAGCTCTGGATCAATTTTTGGTTCTATTCTCTGAGACTTTGCTGCTATAACCTCCTCACTGTAACCGGCAGCAATATTCCTCTGCCTTTCCATCATCTCTCCAAGTTCATGAGAACTGAGGATGTGATCTGCCAGTTTTCTATCTTTCTCCTCATCGGGGTCGTCTGTCATCACAAAAATCAGATCAAACCTTGAAAGCAGAGTTGGAGAGAGGTCTATCTGTTCAGCAATTGATGAATATCTGTCAAATCTCCCGTATTTTGGATTTGCTGCTCCAAGAAGAGCGCATCTTGCTCTCAGAATTGCATTGATACCTGCTTTGGCTATACTTATTGTTTGCTGCTCCAGTGCCTCGTGAAGGGCGCTTCTGTCTTCACTTCTCATCTTGTCGATCTCATCCACCAGCGCAACACCTTTATCTGCAAGAACCAGAGTTCCTGCTTCAAGTGTCCATCTGCCGTCGATTTCATCTCTGACGGCTGTTGCAGTGAGTCCAGCGCTTGTTGTTCCCTTACCAGTTGTGTAGACACTTCTTGGCGCTATTCTGTGAACATACCGGAGAAGCTGGGATTTTGCAACGCCCGGATCACCCACNAGCAGTACATGAATATCGCCCCTGATTTCAGTTCCATCAGGTAGTTTCTTGGGCACACCTCCAAATAGCTGAAGAGCTATCGCGAGTTTTACATCTTCATGACCATAGATGGAGGGAGCTATTGATTTGACTATGTCTTCGAATATGGTCTCACTTCTGCTGAGTTCAAGAATTCGTTCCTTGTCTTCTTCAGTTATCTCAAACTCCTCGTATTCCTGCTCGAGAACTTCGACGGAGTTGCCCTCTATATACACATCCATATGGGTGAGTTTCTTACCGCCTGTTCCTCTGGGCTTAACTCTCACAATGCCATTAATCACAACTCTATCGCCCGGATTTATTATCCCAGCAAGGTCATCTTCCAGAATTACATCTATCATCTGAGGCTGTTCGCCACCCCTGAGATTTTCGGGATACTCCTGAATCCTCACTCTCTGACTGTCAGCGGAGATGCTGCTTTCAGGCATAAAAACCAATCTTTTGGTGTGGCATCTCGGGCATTCAAATGGTGATCTGAGCTGAGAGTTCTCCTGAGGAACCATCGTTACACTCCCACAATTTGTGCACCCAAATGCTGCCTCAACTATCCTTGGCCTGACTTCTGTAACCTTCCTGACTATCCCTTCAATCGAGATGAATTTGGAAATGTGATGACTTCGTATATCTCTTATGAGTGTCCTTACGGAGCTGGGAAGCGAGAAAAATCGCGGCTTACAACCCTCAAGGGATACCCCATAGATATTGCTGACATCTGCAAGACCCTTTTCGGCATGCTTGATTACTTCGTCAGGTTTTAAAATTAGTTCCTCGCCAAGTTTACCCTCCTGGAAAATTGTAAGATCCCTCAAGAAATTAACATACAACGACCTTCCATCTGCCCCTGATTTTATCTTGTAAGCGAGTTTGTTCACTTCATCTCTGTAATACCTCTCAAAAAATTCCGTCCACAATCTTGGACTACTGACACCCATCATNATATGGCGTTCCAAAAACCTTAAAATTTTACGATCGAAGTTTAATGGATGATACCAAAACACACTGTCGTAGCGATTCTCAAAGATCTCAGGAGAGAGATAACTCTTATTGTTTATCAGGACGAGGAGATGAAAAAATTTGCTGATGAAATTGCATCTTTAAGTGATATGGTCTGCGTAAAGTTTCTGCCAGAACCGGAACCNGTGCTTGGCATCCCAGCCATAGGATTTGAGGGGGNGAAAATACTTTTTCATGGAATTCCAAAGCACACAGAACTTGAATCATTTCTCACTGCTATGAAAATGATTTCAAACACTCCTGAAAAGACCATCAGACAGAAAACCAGAGAAACAGTGATCATCACCTTTGTCTCCACATTCTGTCCCAATTGCAGAGCAAGTGTTGATGCAGTTAATTCCATCGCTATAAAAAGGGGTCTGGAACATCACGTTGTTGATACGAGCTACTTCCCTTCTCTTGCCAAAAAATACAATATTGAAAGCGTACCTCTCACAATTATAGGGAATTTTAGAATTAGCGGAGCGATGACCGAAAGCGAAGTTGAAAAGTGGATTGAGATGCACGAAAGTGGAGATTACCATGATTACTTTGCTGAAAAGTTGATTGGTGGAGAGATAGAGGAAGTAAAGAAACTCGTGTTGCAGAACAGGGAACTGATAACGACACTGGCAGAATTGATGTCACACAGAGAGTTCATAGTGAGACTTGGAGCGATGGCTGCAATTGAGGCTCTTCACAAAATTGATCCGCAAATCACAGAGGCTGCAAAANATGTGATTCTGAAAATGATGAAACACGATGATGCACGAATAAGAGAGGATGCAGCGATGATGCTTGGTATAATCGGAAACGATGAGGATATAGCGCTGCTTGAAGAAGTTGCAGGAGAGGGCGGAAGAGTTGGTGATTCGGCGTTTGAAGCGATAGGCAACATAAAGAAAAAAGGAAAAAGAATCTTTAACAATGACTGAAACNTGACTACTCAAAAAAGGTGAGGGAAAATGGCAGACATTGAAATAGACTCAATTTATGCAACCTATGAGATTAGAGGCGACAGGGTTGCTATGATGTGCCCACCGCACCCACTGATGGGGGGAAGCAGATTTGATATCCGTTTAGAAAGGATTTCAGNCGAACTTCTTAGAAACAATATTTCAACCCTCCGATTTGATTACAGAGAACCATTCAGAGGAGGTATTGGAGAGATAGAGGATGCCAAAATTTGTTTGAGTTACCTGAAAGACAGGCACAGCTCAGTCGTCGTGATAGGTTACTCGTTTGGAAGTCTGATAGCCTCCAATATCGCTGAATTCTGCGAGGCTGCTGTGTTCATCTCACCACTCCCGAAAATGAATTCAGTAGAATTCAAAGACGCCGAGATACCAAAACTTTTCATTATTGCAGTTAAGGATCAGTTCATATCCCTCAACCAGAGTTTGAAACTCTTTGAAAAATGCTCAGAACCCAAGAAGATTATCAAACTCAATACAGACCACTTTTATTTTGGGGTATTTGATANCCTCACAGCGGAAGTTAGAGATTTCATCCTCAGTCTTGAGTCTTGACCCTGAAGAGTTGTGATTTATTAGGGAACTCTCCCACTGATAATCACCACAAGCTTAGACCAGAATCTGTACGGACCCATCTCAACGAATTTTATATCTTCAAGGCCGGCAGCATCAAACCACTCCACACACTGTTGAGTTGATGGGAAAAGCATTATGCTTTCAGCAAATTTTCGCACGAGAGGATTATCAGGCTTTCTTGGTGCGAGGATGACCACTCTTCCACCACTTTTTGTGACTCTTGCCATTTCATCTATCCCTTTTTGAGGATTTGGCCAGTACTCAATGCTGCCAGCCGATATCACTGCATCAAAAATTCTATCTCCAAAAGGAAGATTTTCTGCATCACCCAGAACGAAATTTACTCTTTTGAATCTTTTTACCGCTTTCATCATCTGCTCCGGTGTTATGTCCAGTGCATAAACACGCGATTCATCAATTCTCCTGCAGATTTCCTCGGTTGTGAATCCCGTCCCACAACCAACTTCGAGAACAAGGTCTGCAGAAGATAACTCAGCCATATCTACCACAGTCTCCCTCATCCTTTTAGAGTAAAAGAGCGGGTTCACCCTGTCGTAAATTTTCGAAAAGTAACGGTAAAAAACTCTGGCTCTTTTCTTATCTTCGAGTATCCCCATTTAACTCCATTTAACCTTCAGAATGCTTAAATATCTCTTCAAGAGGCACCTTGCCCTGTTTTACAACCTTCATGTTTATCTGCATTGTGTCTCTCGAGATAACCTTACCCCTGACAGTCTTTCTTCTTCTCAGCCCCTTCTCCTTTGGTCTGAAACCCGTGCTACCTGATAAGAGAATTCTCTTTCTCCCACTCCCCGGCAGATCCGGACGCATCGGAAAACCATCTTTATCCGTCCCTCCGGTAATCTGAAGTTCATAATCGGGTGGGAGATCCACAACAGTACCACTAACAACATCGCCAATTTTCTTACCTATTAGCCTGTTGGCATTCGCCCCTTCAACGACTCTCTGATAGGCTCTTCCCGTCCCAGGATCTGATATGACCACTCTGAATTCCATGCTGCTGAACTCAGCAGTCTGGTTTATAAAGATATTGTTGCGGGCTGTTCAGCAACCTTAACCTCTCTCTAAATAGCCCCATAGTGTGACACTNTCTACACTACCTGCAATCTNCAACCAAAACCTGCCTCCAGAACAATCGATGTCTATTTTAATTCCATGAATCAAAAATTAGGTTAATGGAAGTAATATACTCAAACCTCTGCCCTGTATGCGATGGGGATCTACACACCCACGAGATTGAGGCTGTGTTATGCAACTCTAAAGGGAAGGAGTTGTGCAGACTGGATGTAGATGAGGTTGCTGAGGAGTTTTTCTCTTTTTTCAGAAACTGTGTCGGAGAGCCAAGAGCGATTCAGCGGATGTGGGCAAAGAGGATACTAAGGGGGGAAAGTTTTGCTGCAACTGCTCCAACTGGTGTGGGTAAAACCTCTTTTGGCACTGCAATGTCTCTTTTTCTGGCACTAAAGGGAAAACGATGCTATCTCATCCTTCCCACTTCCCTGCTTGTAAATCAGTGTGTAGATAACCTCCGATCATATTCAGATAAACTCGGAATAAAGACAGCATTTAACTTTGAAGACAGCAAAAACGAAGAAGACTCAATAATTGGAATCGGGTTTTACCATGGGAGATTGAAAAAAGATCAGAAAGAAAAGTTTTTTGAAAACATAGAAAAGTACAGTATACTCATAACAACCACGCAATTCCTGTCAAGAAACTTTAACCATCTCAAAAACATGATGTTCGACTTCATTTTTGTTGACGATGTTGATTCGATCTTAAAAGCATCGAAAAACGTTGACAGAATTCTCCAGCTTCTTGGTTTTTACTGGGACAACGGATGGAAAGGAGAGGCGAGAGGTTGCCTTATGGTTTCAACAGCAACTGCAAAAAAAGGGAAAAAAGCAGAACTTTTCAGAAAACTACTCAATTTTGACATAGGATCATCCAGATTCACAGTTAGAAATATAGAAGATGTAGCTGTTAGAAATGAAAGTATTGAGACGATCTCAAAAATCATGCAGCTACTGGGCAGTGGGGGACTGATATACGCAAGAACCATTGAAGAAGCTGAAAAAATCCACGAGATTTTNAAGGACAAATTCAAAATCGGGCTTGTTAGTGCTACTACAGGCAAAAGCACTGAAAACTTCAAAAAATTTGCTGTTGGAGAACTCGATTACCTGATAGGTACAGCACACTACTATGGAGCACTTATCAGAGGACTTGATCTACCCGAAAGAATAAGATTTGTAATCTTTACAGGCTGTCCAGTTTTTAGAATAAGAATGGATGATATTGATAACCTCTCTCCTGGAATGATTCGGATTCTCGCCCTTATTTACAGAAACAATGAAAAAATCGGGAGATTTTTACCTATTCTCAACAAACTGGAATCAAAACCGGATGTCGTGGAAGAACTCAGGAAAATTCTGAAAGATCTGATTAAGAGGGGAGACGAGCGTGCTGGAGATGTGGTTGTGAGGGAGCGAGAGGTAATTTTTCCAGATATCAGAACGTATATTCAGGGATCCGGTAGGACTTCAAGACTTTTTGCAGGTGGGATAACAAGAGGGGCGAGCTTTTTACTGGAGAACGACGTGGAGGTTCTCAATGCATTCATNCAGAGGAGCAAGTACTATGATATAGAATTCAAGGACCTGTCGGAGGTTAATTTTGAAAAATTGAGAAGAGAGCTGGACGAGAGCAGAGAAAGATACACAAGAAAAACCGAGTTCGATGTCATAAAACCAGCTCTTTTCATAGTTGAGAGTCCCACTAAAGCGAGACAGATTTCGCGATTTTTTGGAAAACCAAGTATCAAAGTTGCTGATGGTGTGGTCGTCTACGAGATCCCGATGGAAAAGTACCTTTTACTGGTGACGGCAAGTATCGGACATATTACAGATCTGATAACCAATAGGGGATTTCATGGTGTTGAGTTAAATGAAAGGTTTGTACCTGTTTACGCATCCATAAAGAGGTGCCGGAACTGTAACCATCAGTTCACCGAGAACCGTNANTCGTGTCCGAAATGTGGAAGCGAGGATATAGATGACTCGAAAAAGAGAATTGAAGTCATGAGAAAACTCGCTCATGATACAGAGCTTGTTATTATAGGGACTGACCCGGACACTGAGGGTGAAAAAATAGCCTGGGATCTCAGAAATCTACTTTCAGGATGCGGATCGATAAAAAGGGCAGAATTTCACGAGGTGACAAAAAGAGCTGTGAGCCAAGCACTTGANAATCTGAGAGACATTAACGAGAACTATGTGAAGGCACAGATGGTCAGGCGAATAGAAGATCGATGGATCGGCTTCGTTCTCAGCCAGAAACTCTGGGATGTTTTTGGAAACAGAAATCTCTCTGCTGGAAGAGCCCAAACACCTGTCCTGGGTTGGATAATTGACAGATACAGGATTTCAAAGAAAAGAAAATCCATTGCAATCATCCGCGACCTTGATCTCGTTCTTGAATGTGACAAAAGAAATCTGGAAATTGAAATAGCCCTTATTGAGGAGAGAAAGGAGAAGAGAATTCCACTTCCTCCATACACCACTGACTCCCTTTTAAGAGATGCAAACCAGATTTTAAAAATATCCGCAAAAGAGGCTATGCAGCTGGCACAAGATCTTTTTGAGAATGGTCTCATCACGTACCACAGAACGGATTCCACGAGNGTGAGTGAGGTAGGACTGAGAATTGCAAAAGACTATCTTGGAGACGATTTTGAGGGGAGAGATTGGCATACGGAGGGTGCGCATGAATGTATAAGACCCACCAGAGCCGTTGACAGAGATACTCTCCAGAGACTAATTCACGAAAACGTTATAAATGTCGAAGGACTTAACTGGAGACATTTTGCCCTCTATGATATCATTTTCCGGCGTTTCATGGCTTCACAGTGCAAATCATACGAGATTTGGGTGAGAAAATACAGGATAACCTACGATGGCAGAGAAGTTGAAGAGGAAAGAGTAATAAATGCCTCCGGTAGAGCTTTCGAACTGTACAGGTCTGTTTGGATAAGAAAAGAGTTGCCAGAGGGAAAGATAAAGGTAACCGCAGAAATACGAAAAGTACCGGAAGCTCCTCTCTACACACAGTCAGAGATTGTCCAGATGATGAGAGAAAAGGGAATAGGCAGACCATCTACGTTTGCCACGATAATTGACAGACTCTTCATTCGCAACTATATCGTGGAGAAGAATGGCAGAATATTTCCAACCAAACTCGGTGAGAGGGTTTACTCGTATCTCTCACAAAATTATGCCTCTTTCGTCTCTGAAGACAGAACGAGAATTCTTGAAGAGAAAATGGATGCTGTTGAGAGGGGCGAGATAGACTGGTATGATGCGCTCCAGGAACTGTTCGATGAGATTAGGGGAATTATGTAAAAATCCAGTAAAATTGCTCACTAATAGAGGAAAAATTGCAGAAGAGCCCTGAAATTCACTTAGGAAAATTTCAAAACAGAAATTTTTCTGAAAAAGTTTAAAGACCTGAATTGAAGATCTACTATGCCAACCTACGTTCTCAGCAAGGAATCTTTTTTGAAGTTCATCGAGGGTCACTTCGATGAGGAGACGGTGGTGGTTGTGTCGAGTGATCAAACAGCGGTGAGAAGGGAAAAGATTACGTCACACCTGGGTGAGAAGGAGTATTTCCTCACAGAGATTGCCATCGCTGCTGATGTATTCAATCTCGATGATGAGGAATACGATGAAGCTGTAAAATACACAATCGTATTTATCGACAGAAATGAGCTGAGCGAAGAAGGTAGAAATTCAATCAGATGAGCATGAGTGATGGGAGAGAGATGAGTGAGAGAGATCCGGAAAAATGGCAGGAATTTGAGGAGGCTGTCAGGAAGATATTTGACGCACACGAGTTTAAAACCTCTTTCAGAGTTGTTTTTAAAGATAACGAAGGGAGATCTGAAATCGATGTTGTTGCTGAACGATTTAATCTGCTCATCTGTATAGACGCAAAGTTCTACTCAGCCAGAAGGTACAGACGCTCTCACCTGAAAAACGAGGCAGAAAAACACTTTAAAAGATGCCAGAGGTACTCAAAAATAGCAGGAAAAAGAGCTCTGCCTGTGATCGTTTCACTCATCGATGACCAGATTTACATCCACAGTAACTGCCTTATTGTTCCATTCGACAAGCTGAATGACTTTCTTGCAAATATCCACTACTACCTGGCTGAATTTGGAGTTATCCAGAGCTGATGTTCAGGAGCTTCCAGTCAAACTTCTGCGTAAACCTTTATCGCATCCTTTGGACAGACCTCCTGGCACATACCACATGCAGTACACATAATTCTGAAAGCTGCTATAAGATTGAATTCCTTCGGACCCTCGGGACTTCCAGGTTCAGGTGGCTCGGTCTGAAGTAATCCAAGAAGGCGGTAAGGGCATATCTGAATACATTTCATGCATTCTACAGGATTGCCGCACTTCTCCTGATCAATCTCAATGAATGGTCTAGGCGGATACATCAGAATTCCTCCCTTACAGCCGGAATTTTTTCCCTGTCAACAAGTTTTATCGCATCCTCCGCGCACGCTCTTCTGCACAGTCCACAACCGAAACAGCGCAGGATGTCAACATAAACCTTTTTGACGAGTGGTGAGTATCGAATGGCCCCAAAAGAGCATCTGAGCATGCATTCCTTACATCCATTGCATTTCTCCATATCGACAATAGCAACGTACTCTCCCTTAACAACCGCATTTCTGACTCCATATGCCATTCTTGCCTTGAACGATATGCAAAAGAGAGGATCACAGTTGCATATGCAGATCGGATACGGTATCGGAGCCCAGTAAATTGCATGATAGCAACCTTCCTCATCAAGTTCCTCGAGAAGTTTCTTCGCTTCCTCCTTTGTAATTTTCCTGTGATCCTCCCATGGTCTCTTTTCATCCGCCTCAACTGAAACAGGATAGAACCACATACACGCGTATTTCCCTTCACCGCCGAAGTACTTTCTACAATAGCATTCCTGAATCATTATGGGCTCTCTTGCAATTTCCACGGCTTTTATCGCATCTTCAAGCGGAATTACCTGTCCACCGTGGGAATTTTCAAGCATTGTGTTTAGCATGTTCATTGCGTCCTCATCCCTGATATCAGGAAGAAAAGTGTCAACCATCGCTGCTGATGTTTCCTCAAACGTCTGTCTCTGAGGACCTGCAAGAACTTCAATAATTGTACCACTTACAAACCCGAGAACATCAGCCATATCCCTCATAGCCCTTTCAGACCTGAGAACCTCCTCACTGTAATTCTTTGGATTCAGGTACCATTTCGTCTTTTCCCCGAACTGTTTGCAAAATTCACACATAATTAATTGTTAAATGTAGAAAATTAAAAACTTTGGGTTTCAAAATTTGACTTAGCACTACTGATTATCTGTTCCAGCAGAAAACCCATTAATGTTGCGAAGATCGCAGTCAAAACCAACCTCGCCACCATGAAGTTTACACCCAGAAACTCAAGCTCAATAAGCTCTTGAGGGAGTTTTATGCACGACCAAGCCGTAAGAAAAACCGTGACATTCGAAATTCTTGCTCCTTTTTTTAGCAGTGCCGAAGCAATCGGGAATGCCACGTACAGAGGACCAGTGGGTAAAGAGCCCATAACCATCGCTGCAAATACGCCTTTTAGTCCAGCTTCTTTGCTTAAGTACTTCCCAACCAGCTCTTTAGGTATAAAAACACTGAATAAGCCCACCAGTACCATAACAGCCNGAAGAATCAACGCCATTTCAAGGAAAAATTCCCGAGATGTAGCAAAAACTTTTTCCTGCTTCTCCNGAAAAACCAGCAGCAGAGCTATTGCTGCACACGAAACGACTGATAAGAAAACAAGATCTGCTGGAATACTCTTTCTGTTTTTCATAACAACATCCCCATGATCAATCCAATGAGAATTGCGATGAAAAAACTCAAAATGTTTCTCAGCACAGCAAATTTCTTTCCCAGTTCTCTGATTTCAAGTGGTAGCGTCACCACACCTATCATCGTCAGTGTAGTTATGAATACGGCAACAGCTGTAACGGATGCACCCCCTTTCAGCAGTGATGCAGCCAATGGAAAGGAAATTATTGATGGAATGTGTAGTATTGTTCCCAGTAATGCGACTATAAAAATTCCTCTCAGTCCAGCTTGTTCTCCAATAATACCAGAAATTTGGTCTTTTGAGACAAAGCTCAGTATAAGTCCTATCAAGATTATAGTCGCTCCTACTGCAGGTAAAATGCGTATGAAAGATCTTAGAGCTATGACTAAAGCAAGCTTTGTCTTCGCTCTATCTTTTGCGAGTGCAACTATCAAACAGGCTAATGCGAAGAGGTCAACAAAGACAATGGTGAAATTCATGATCCCACTGCCGAGCAGAATCCGCTCAGGATTACAACTGCAACTCCCAATAATGCGTTAACGAGAATCATTGTAGCAGTTAGACCTCCACTCGTTTTTAACTTTGCGTTTCTTCTCATCAAGNTCTTCCTTGAAATTGCTATACATATCATTGCAATTACCAAAATATGTTTCACCGACAGCAGAGTTGAGTATGTGTTACCAAAGCTGAAGAAGCCTATGAACTCTTTTGAGTGTAGGGACTCAAGAATTCCCGTTATCACGAGAACAGGTATACTGACTGTAACAAACAGCGAAACCCTTCTCTGCACATCCACAAGTATCGGTTTCAGATCATCATTTTCTCTTAGCTTTTTCCTGAAAGCCGGCAACACGACGAAAGATAGTTGTATTAACCCACCAATCCACAAAACTGTAGCCAGATTGTGAAGAGCTTTCACCAATCCGTAAACAACAATACTGGTCAAATCACATCACCTCTTTTGTTAATTTGCTCAATTGAAGAAATAGATTAATCTAAGATGTTAAAAA
>MTNC01000056.1 GCA_002010285.1 Archaeoglobus sp. JdFR-41
TGGTAAAAAGACTTGGTGCCAGCTGAATATTCTTCAGGTCCGAAAATCACTGCTGCGTGGCATTGAGAGAGTAAGATGGCAAGTATTACCATTGGTAGCACGTACCAATTGAAATGCATGGGCATGACAGGGGGTTTTGAATTTAAAAATATTTTGGCTAAAATTAAAATATACGATAAATTGAATTATTTGCAATTAAANCCTTAAATCATGATTTTTAGAATTATAGTTCAGAGCTGAGTTTGAAATTATATTTGTCTCATTAAGATCACGGATTATATAAATCTACAAAAGTTCATACACTCAAAACTTTAATATTTTTTAGTCCTTATTTTACCCCATGCCAACAGATGCTGCTATAGAGGCACTTTCAATATTGAGGGACGCTTCGCAGTTTCAGTGGTACGTTATAACACTGTTACTTGTTGTTCTGTACGTTTACGCTGTGGAAATTGAGAGAAAAAACTGGAGTGCAGTTCTCGCAGCACTTGCATTCTGGGGTTGTGACTGGTTCAACGAGATATGGAACGCTCTGGTTTTCCACTTTACAAACTATGCTGCTGTATGGATGGCTCCAGGGAAGACGGCTTATCTGATCTTAATCGGTCTGAACATAGAGATATCGATGATGTTCGCCATAATGGGGTTGGTGGCAGTTAAAATTCTGCCCGAAGATAAAGAAATAAAGATGTTTGGAGTCCCGAACAGACTTTTCATGGCAGCAAGTCTCTCCCTTGGCTGCGTTATTGTTGAAATAATTCTGAATGTCGCAGGAGTTCTGATCTGGGANTATCCCTGGTGGAGCGCTCAAATGCCTGTACCGATATTCTTCATTGGCTATCTCTANTTCTTCCTGGTTGCCTATTGGATCTACGATATGGAAAGCATGCNGAAAAAAGTAGCTATAACCGGCACGATTCTTGGAATCGACGCCTTGCTTCTTGTAATTTTCGCCGGCATCCTTGGATGGATATAACCGGATTTCGCTCGACAAGTCAGCAAATCACTGCTCAACAAATATGTCGACGATCTCAAATTTTTCAACATCCACCAGCCCAAGATCCGTCACCTTTAACTTCGGGATTACAGGAAGAGCTATAAAGGAGAGAGTTGTGAAAGGGGCCCTCAATTTACAGCCAAGCTCCTCAATCTTTTTTCGAAGTTTTTTCAGTTTTTCTGCCACAATTTCGGCTCTTTCATCACTCATAATTCCAGCAACTCTCAGTTGAAGTGAAGTTATTTTCTCACTTTCTGCAATGGCAATTCCACCTTGCATCTCTACCACTTCATTAACAGCTCTGCATATCTCCTGATCACTTACACCAACTGCAACAATGTTGTGGGCGTCATGAGCTATACTCTGCGCAATAGCACCCCTTTTCAGTCCAAATCCTCTGACAAGAGCTTTTCCTACCCTCCCACTCTTTCTGTGTCTCTCAACANCTACGGCTTTCAGAATATCACGCTCGACATCAACCCCCTCTTGGTTAACATTTTCTTCAAGTTCTCCAGTTACTATCTCTCCGTCGTAGATCTCAATTATCCTTGCCCTGCCTCCTCTTCCGAGTCTGAGTCTTTCAGGGGTGAGTTTTTCTGCTCTAACAGTGTTTCTTGCAAAATCTGGATACTCGAATTTTTTGAAAACTGGCTGCTTTCCATCCACAAGCACGCGCCAGACATCGAATGACTCAAATTTCTTGAGAAGGATTACATCCGCACACCTTCCAGGATTTATAACACCTAAATTCAGTCTGAAGTACTCGGCGGGATTTATGGTTAGCATTTGAAGCGCTTTTATAGGATCGATTCCCTCTTCAACCGCTCTTCTGAAGACGTGGTCAAGATAACCTTCTTCAAGCAGATCGATTACGTCTCTGTCTCCGTCAGTTACAAGCATCGTATACCTGTTACCAGCAACACCCTTCAGAGCTTTCAGATTTCTTGCAGCCGAACCTTCTCTTATCATAACTCTCATTCCAAGTCTGAGTTTGTGTTCTGCTTCCTCCAGACTCACACTCTCATGATCGGACATGATACCAGCTGCTATGTAGGCGTTTAGTTTTTTCAGCTCGACTTCTCCACCGCTGGCAAAGTGTCCATCCACGATCATCCCTCTGGCTGCAAGGATCTTCAGCAGCAGTTCTTCATCTCCAGCCACCACACCAGGGAAGTTCATAACCTCCGCAATTCCAAGAATGTTTTCAAGTTGAAGAAGTTCAGCGATGTCGGATAGATCCAGCACAGCNCCACTCGTTTCAAGTGGAGAAGATGGAACACAGGGAGGAACGAGGCAGTAAACCTTTAGTGGGGTTGCTCTTGACTCTTCAAGAATCAATTTCACTCCATCCTTNCCGAGGACATTTGCTATTTCATGGGGGTCTGCTATTACAGATGTCGTGCCTCTCGGAACCACCAGTCTGGCAAATTCTGAAACTGTGAGCATAGACATCTCGATGTGGGTGTGAGCGTCGATTAACCCAGGAACAGCATAGCAACCACTTGCATCGATTTCCTCAATTCCACGGTATTTTCCCACTCCGGCAATTCTTCCATCGTAAATCGCTATGTCAGCAGTGTATATTTCCTCAGTGAGTACGTTGACAACTTCGACATTTTTTATAGCAAGATCAGCCCTTCTTTCCCCCCTNGCAACCTCGATGAACCTTTTCAAACTTTCAAGTTCAGAGTGGTCAGCAATCTGAGAGGACATCTCTCACCAGCCCTTCATCAACCTCCAGATCAAATTTCTCTTTCAGGACTTTAACAGCCTTCTTCGGATCGCTTACTCCGGCTTTTCTGGTTAAATCTTTAATGTCCTCTCTCAAACTCCAGGGATAAACTATCCACCTCCACTCCTCCATCTCAGCTGCATAGAAATCCGGAATAAACTTTGACGTTCTTTTATAATCAACCACAGCAACTTTAATGTCCTTTGGCGAGAAGTCCTTCACGTGATCAATTACAACCTTGATCGTTTCTCCCGTGTCCGCCACGTCGTCAACAACAAGGACTTTTTTACCCTTCAAATCGATGTTAAGAGGTTGGGTAAGTCTTGCCTCTCCATCTGGAGTAGCAACAACACCCCAGTGCTCAGTCTTTACACTGTAAAGCTCTCTGATGTCCAGAAAGTCACAAAGCAATCTCGCTGGAACCCAACCACCTCTGGCAACTGCAACGATTACATCCGGAATATACCCGCTATCTTTTATTTTTCTGGCAAGAGTGCTGCAGAGAGTTTGAATGTCTTCCCAAGTGTAGAGATGGCATTTTAACTCCATTGACGGGCTTTTGAAAAGCAATCATATAACTATTTCGATAGATTTTTGGTGTATTCAAATGTATCTNGATCGGTTGTGAATTTCTGTTAAATTTCTGCACTCTCAGTTCTCATATCGTCTCTCTCTCATTCCCTCACAACTCTACCGAGAACCTCCACAGCAAAATCTATCTCGTCTCTTGATATTATGAGGGGTGGAACGAACCTCAGGTTGTTTTCCGATGTGCTGTTCACAATTACCCCATGTTCAAGACATTTCTCAACAATCCCCNGTGCATTTTCCACTCCGCATCCAATCATTAAACCCAAACCTCTAACATCCTGGAACAGCTCTCGCAGTCTTTTGCGGAAATACTTCCCCATTTCTCTGGAATTACCGATCAGATCGTGNCTCTCAATTATATCAATCGTTGCAAGAGCAGCAGCACATGCGAGAGGGTTTCCACCGAAAGTTGATGCATGATTTCCATATTCAAGTTTCTCTGCAACCCATTCCCGCACACCCGCACATCCTATCGGAAATCCCGAACCCATAGCTTTAGCCATTGTGATAATATCTGGCTTAAAACCAAAATGATCCTTACCGAACCATTCCCCAGTCCTTCCAAATCCCGTCTGAACTTCGTCGAATATAACCGCAAAACCGTACTCATCTCTCAAATCGAAGATTGCTTTAATAAATTCCATATCTGCAGGATATACACCAGCCTCTCCCTGCACNGGCTCCACAATTACTGCTGCGGTTTCATCATCTACTTTCTTTTCCAGATCGCTGATATTATTAAACTCCGCAAATTCCACTGGCTGTACCAATGGTTCAAAAGGTTTTCTGAAAGCTTCCTTGTGTGTAACTGAGAGCGAACCCATTGTTCGGCCGTGAAATGAACCCGTAAAAGCTATGAACTTCTTTTTCCCTGTAGCCTTTCTTGCAAACTTCAAAGCTGCCTCTACAGCCTCTGTTCCACTGTTGCAAAGAAAGAATTTGTCCATTCCTGAAATTTCCTTTAATTTCTTTGCCAGCTGAATCTGTGGGATGGTGTAGTAGAGATTCGATGTGTGGACAAGTTTTTTGAGCTGTTCTTCAACACGTTTTATGAACTCCCTATTGGAATGTCCAATGCCAATTACAGCTATCCCCGCTACAAGGTCAAGATATCTCTTCCCATTAATGTCGTAGAGATAACAGCCTTCTCCCCTTTCAAAAATCACTTTCTGCCTTTTATATAGATGTACGAGGAATTCTCTCTCCTTTTCCATGATGGTATCAGAATCGGAAAAATTCATGAAACGGAAGGGAACAGAAGACTTAAAATTTTTAGCTATCTTCTTTGGAAACAAAGAGTTGAAACTAACCCTCTGGCTTAAACCTCAAAATAGCAGCGATGCCACCAAATGCTTTGTAGAGCATCTCTCCTTCTTCAGATTCGGTNGAAAGGAATTCAACTTTCGAACCCATACTTTCTGCAAGTTCGGAAAGTTCCAACACGATATCCCTTCTTTCAACCTCCTCCATCGAAACTGCATCATCTTCACATACAGGAGTTCTTTCTCCCCCCTCTCTAAGAGTTGCGATNNCTTCTTTGCCGCATTTCGGGCAACGATATTTGACTCTCTCGTATCTCAGATCCTCGGAGAGAAGGAGAGTGTCAACTGCGCCCAACTCCAGATATCTTCGTACCTCCTCCTCACCATAGGCAGCCAGTCCATCCTTAGCAACTTCCTGCATAAACCTCTGCATCAACCTTTTCTCTCTTATCAGATCAACTTCCTCAAGCACGTCTTTCGCCTTCTCCACAAGCTCGTAAAGTCCACTTTCATCTGTGTACCCCACATCAAAGAGTCCGATCACCTTTCTCTGAAGTTCGTGATGGAGGTACTCACCTTCATAGAACTCCTCCTTGGTTGGCGACGGTCCACCAATCAGTATTCCAACGAGTCTGTCTTTGTAGGGGAGCAAAGCCTCGCTTACCATTTCTCCAACTTTCTTGTAAAACTCATGGATGGCTATCTCCCTTAATCTCTCGAATCTCACGCTGCTCTGTCCACCCTGTCTGTGCTTTCCAGGAACCATAGATGTGTCATAGTCGAGAACTTCTATTCTCTTTCCTTTCAGAATTCCAACAGTTGCTTCTCTTCTATCTATCACGAGCAGACCGTATATTTTTTTCTCGACAAGCATTTCTTTGAGAGGATCAAGGTAAAACTTTGAGTCACAGTGGTATTTGTAGAGTGGGACTGGTTCAGGAGGCTCGATAATTTCAGTAATGTGCTTCTCCTTGCCGTTTATGTTTACAACTCCGCTTATTATTACCATTCCGTGTTCAGGTGGTTTTTTGAAGTACTTCAATCTGTTAAGAA
Source organism: Archaeoglobus sp. JdFR-41 (assembly GCA_002010285.1). Lineage (GTDB taxonomy): Archaea > Halobacteriota > Archaeoglobi > Archaeoglobales > Archaeoglobaceae > JdFR-41. The sequence continues at coordinate 5,636 of MTNC01000056.1, forward strand.
TTGCCTCAAGCCCTGCCATTACATTTGTTCTGGTTTGCTTTGATTTTATGTTGGAGGCCTGGCTCAGCTCGCTTCTGAGCTGGTTTGAAATATCTGCTATGTTCTTATCCGGAGGGATGTAAAGTGTTATGAGCTCGGTACCTCTACCTCTGTATTTTTCAAGCTCCTCAAGCTTCCTTCTGAATTCATACTTCAGCTTCGCCGACATTCAAACACCTCCTGAACTGCCAGGCTCTTATGGCTCTCAGCAGGTCAATCTTTCTGAACTCTGGCCAGTAAACGTCGCAGAAATATGCGACGCTTTTGGCTGCCTGCCATGGGAGGAAGTTAGACAGCCTCTGCTCCCCTCCCGTTCTAATTATCAGGTCAACATCTGCATACTTCCCATCACCATATAAATGTTCCCCGATCACATTCTCATTTATCTCATCGGGGGATAATACTCCTCTTCTTATCTTGTCTAGAATTCTCCTTGCAGCATCAACAATTTCCTGCCTTCCCCCGTATGCAATTGCAATGTTCAGAAAATGCCTATTATGACTCTCTGTAGCCTGTTCAACTTTCTCAATGACCCTAACAAGTTTAGGCGGCAAAAGTTCCCGTTTACCGACAACTCTGACTCTCATTTTCCTCTCATAGGTTCGTCTATCCTTGAGAAGTCTGTTTAACTCTCTCTCAAGAAGAGAAAATAATTTTCTTTTCTCTTCTTCACTTCTCCTGAAATTTTCTGTCGAGAAAGCGTAAAGTGTGAGCATTTTTATTCCGAGTTCCCAGCACCACTCGAGAACTTCTTCAGCCTTTTTTGAGCCGAAGATGTGNCCCTGATATGGTTCAAGNCCCATTTTGCGGGCATACCTTCTGTTCCCGTCCATAATTATAGCTATGTGTTCAGGCATCTCTCCTCTCTTCAGCTCTTGAAGAAGTTTTCTCTCGTAGATACGATATACCAGCCTCTTCATCCTCTAAACTTAATTTTTTATGTTATACTATTAAATAATTTTTTATTCCACAATCTTTTTCTCTGTTCTAACTTTCAAATTCTTGGAGCACTCTTTTTACAAGATCTCCATACTCCTTTCTCAGGTAGTATCTGTTTTTCTCCCCCAGTTCCGTTTTCAGAATACCAAGTCTTGCCCCGATCAAACCAACCATGGCTGAGACTCCCCTGACATTGATATTAAACCCTCTTTCAACAAGTTTTCTGTGTATCTCTTCCGTCGTGAACTTTCTACCCTCAAGGAGTATTCTAATAAGCTCTCTTCTGATTCCGTTCTTGTCTCTTTCTAGATACTTCCTTATCCTCATCTCAATTTCGCTGTTCATACCCATCGTTCCTTTAACTACAAATCCCGCCGTCATACCCCCGGCTTTCTAAATTTCCTGGACTTCCAGCACGATTCTTCTGGAAGTGGGATATCTTTCAATTAGTTTAAGCCTGAATCCTTCAGCTTTTAAAAGTTCTCCAATTTTTTCAACCACTTCGATGTCCGTTTCAAATCCTTCATCTACCCTCACATAATCAAAACCATGGTTCTTAAGAATTTCTTCAGCCACCTCAAGCCTGTTGCTACCTTCAATCAGGCAGCAAATGATGGTGCCATCTCTGGTAACTTTGTAGAATTCAGGGTGGTTCATAGCCATTCTTATAAGTCTTCGACGAAATTGTGCTGAATCCTTGAATTTTGCGCTGCAGTAGTGGAATTTTCTTGCCCTCTCGTATTGTTTTACAACCTTATCGGATTCCACATAATAGTCAACGATTCTGTAACCCATTTTCATTAGTATCCGGTAATTTGTCTCGCTAACTTCAAGCTGATTAACATTCAGAAAAGCGTCGCATTCATTCACAATTCTAACAATTTCAGGTTCATATTTAACCGCTGGGATTTCGAACCCAGCATCCATTCCCAGTTTTTTAGCGGTTAATATGGATTTTTTGTATTTCTCGATTCCTCGAAGTTCTGGTGGATGAAATCTGACCTCATCAACTCCAGAGAGTTTCCTTAAAATTCTCTCGTCTGCTGGAATTGATGTATAGATGTGTATGTGGAGATCNAGTTTCTTTGAAACATCAATGAACTTTCTCACTCTCTCGATTTTAAGGAGCGGTTCTCCACCGGTTATTGCTACTCCTTCTGCACTCATCAGTTCTACCTCCTCAATAAAGTCATCAATTGACTCAACAGCCCTCTCATTTGCATAAATGCTATCTTTATTCCGTCTTTCAAAAGATACAGGGCAGTAGAAGCAGTGTGAGTGGCATTTACCTGTTAAAAACAGTGTTAGTTTAGCCCCCTTTCGGCATATTCTGCATCCTTCCGGAAGGTAGGTGTAATAGCTGCCAGCTTCAATTCTTCTGAACTTCATGTGCATCGTTTTCAGTCAGAATTTTCCTGAATCGTTCTTTTACCCATCTAACCCCAAGAGATTTTATAAAATATCCAGCTCTTGGTCCATAGGACTTGCCCAGTATTGCTTTGTATATTGCCTGAAAAGCCTTTGCAGGCTTTATACCAGTTTCTTTTGCAATCTCATAGACAAGAGTATGAACTTGTTCTGGGGTCATATTCTCGTCCAGCTTTTCCTGATATCTCCACAGAAAAATTCTCTCCTCGTGATTGAGATTTGCCTCTACTGACTCGGGGATTGAAAATTTAATTTTATCAGGTGCATATTTTTCTATCCAGCTTTTTGCATATTTCAACCTTCTTTCAATATCTCTTCGCTCCTTCTCGCTTATTCTGTACCCGGTNCTTGCAAGGATTTCGATGGTTTTATCAACATCCCAGTTAGCAATCTGCCCTACCACGATCAGGTGTCTGAATGGAACTTCAGAATATTCGACTTCTCCAACAAGACTCAACTGTACACTTCTATCGTTTTCGGTAAATCTTTCTTCAAATTCATCAATGATGTCCAGCAAACCGAGTCCCGGATCAAATTCGATATGTCGTTCCGGTTTTACTCTTATAACTATGTATCTCACTATCTCGGGAGGAAGGATTTCCACCATCTCCCTTACTGGAATCACTATTCCTCTGGAACTCTTCATCGCTCCAACACCCTTGAGGTGTATCCATTCATAAGGAACAGGGTAGGGAGGTTCATAGTTAAAAATCTCCTTTGAAATTCTTTTTCCTGTATCGTAGCTGCCTCCTGCTGCAGCATGATCCTTCCCAAATGGCTCGCATGTTATATTCAAGAGTTGCCATCTTGCAGCCCAATCAACTCGCCAAGTAAGCTTCCCTTCGTTGTACTTTACTTCGCCAACTGCTCCGCAATCACATCTGTAGCTTATGTGGTTTTCATCGAATCCTGTGACATGAGTCGTATTTATTCTACCACACTCTCTGCACACTGGCATAAATGGATACCAGTTCTCCTCAATTTCTCTGCCTGTTACTTCTTCAATTATACTTGCAATTTCCTCCCTTCTACTCAGTGCAGTTTTTATCTTCTCTTCATACACACCCTCTCTATACATTCTGCTTGCTCTGAATACAGTAACAGGGATTGAAAGAATTTCAAGAGACTCAAGAAAGGGTTGGAGGAAATGTTCAGAATAGTTTTCATGGCATCCCTCTGGATCGGGGATTGTTGAAAGTGGCATACCGACATATTCCTCGTATTCTTCGGGTAAAAATGGATATCTGCGGCGTAGTGGGTCAAAATCGTCTGCAATATATACCATCTCAGCTTCACCACCAGCATCTATCAGGGCTCTCCTGATTGCATCTGCGGTCAACATCTCTCTGAGATTGCCGAGATGAATGTGTCCTGAAGGGGAGATACCAGTAGCTATTCTGTGTTTATTACCTCTTTTCATGAGTTCGGCTGCTATCACGTCTGCCCAGTGCATTGCTGCTGAATTGGTGGACACAGTTTAAATTTTTGCCGGAATATCGTATGGATGCTGAAAGTCACGCCCCCGCCGGGAATTGAACCCGGGTCGAAGGCTCCGAAGGCCCTCAGGATGTCCGCTACCCCACGGGGGCAAATTTTAAATCGATACACATTTGCTCATAATTTCTTTCCTGTACCATCACCCGTGAAATTAAATTTTCTGCGTGGTTTCGAGGTAGTATTTAATTATTTCTTGCAGTTCTTCACTCCCAGGATTTTCAGAATTGAAGGAACAATATCGGTAATCATTCCTTCTCGAACTATTTCTGAATGATTTGGAGAATGAATAACTCCGAAGCCCGTTGATTCATCAAAATGTAATCCACCATGAGCACCCATGTATTCGGAGCGCTCAAATTCATAGCCTTTTCTCGCAGTTATCACAAAATCTCCACATCTGGGACTGGACATCAACCCCTCTATTCTCTCTGATGCTCTGGGGAACTCATCACCAAACTCGTATTCATCAATGTCAGCGATTTCACCTTTTTTACAGAGGTAAATTCGTCCGTTTTCTCTGAAAAACACGAATTCAACACTTTCCAGGTTCTGGAGTGTATTGAAAACCTCCCCTTCCTTATTTTTATTCAGAATATAGATGTGACTCATTCTCGGACCGCTTGAAGCAAAAATAACATCTGCTTTTTTCCCGGTCCTCTTCTCATATTCATGTGGATCCAAGTTTGTGAAAGCGTTTATTCCATCNTTCTCAAACTCTTCTGATAGATCTACATGGTATCTGTTTCCCCTCTCGAGTTTAACTTGGCCGTGGTCACTAACAATACCTATTACGGGTTCGTACATCTTGCTGAGATTTTTATAAAGTTTTTCAAGCTCTTCATCAGCATCTCTAATCGCATCTTCAGCAGAATCGTATATATACGGCTTTCCTTCAACACCCTCCATNCTGTCGGGTCCAAAAAGATGACTGGCTGCGTCGGTCTCCATNAACCAGGTAATACCAAATCTACAACCTGTTTTAACTGCTTTAATCGTATTTCTGACAGCAATTTCATGTTGAAGGGTGTGGAAAGGGAACAATTTCAGGACGAGTTTTTTCAGAAATGACTTTCTTTTAACTCCCCGGTATCTGGCGAATCTTCTGAGAAACATCAGCTTGCCTGCCAGAGCAACTCCTCTATCAACACCAGGAGCTATGAAGCTCATTTTCAAATCTGCTCCCTTTCTGACCAGATCAATACTGAATGTCTTGATACCGAAACTCTTGACAATTTCAAAACATGTCTTGGTGGAGAGATGCTCATCATTGAGATTCGTGGAGGCGTCTATCCAGTTATCAGGCATTGTGAGTTCAAAGTCATAGCCGATGAACTCACGTTTTTTGCGATCGAACCATGATTGTCCAACCAATCCATGTTCTGCAGGATAAGAGGTAGTAGAGATGGATGCATGACCGCTAACGGTTGCTGACGGAAAAACTGAATAGCATTTCTCAAAAAATACGCCTTCCTTTGAGACCTCTTCTATAAAAGGAATTCTNCCTTTTTTAAGAAGTTTCCTGAATATTCTGTATCCTACACCATCCAGTATCACAATTACTGCGCATTTCATTCTTTACCTGAGACTCACATTCAGCATTTGAATTATGTCTCCTGAGTCCTCTATCAGATCACTTACATTTACCATTTTTTCTATGAATTTTATGAAAAAGTACCACTCGGGAAAAGCTCCCATATCGAGCTTTTTGAGTTTTCTGTAGATTCTCCCCTTTATTCTGTCAACTTCCTCCTCTGCTATCTTCAATTTCAGGAGGATCCCTGCGAGATCCCCACTTTTTTCCAGGGCATCAAAGGATTGAAGAAGATACTCACTCATTTTGGAATTCAATTCCGCTACTCGAGATAAATCCGGAAGAAGTTCTTCAGGGACTCTCTCAATTAAATAGAGAAGATTTGCAACGTCTTCGAGTTCGTCGAGTATCTCGTCAAGAGATTCTGCAAGATGGCAGAGATTCTGTCTCAGAGCGGGAATGAATGCTCCCCCATATATGCTGAGCATAATCTCCCTTCGTATAGTATCCCCCATTCTCTCGATCTCACAGATCTCGTCTATCATATCTCTGTCTCCATGCTCAATCACAGCTCTCAGGGCTTCATTGGAATCAATTATAAGATTTATATGTTCCCGGAATTTTTCTATAACCTCTCTCTCTTTTTCTCCACCGAAGACAAACTTTTTTATTCTGTCAATCAATTTTATCACCTTTCGACAATCTTTTCAACCACTCTGACATCTTTAATTGCTGTAACCGGGTAATTTCCGCTTTCATCCTTTTCCAGGGATTTCACCATATCCCATATTGTAAGCAGTGCTGCACTAACACCTGTAACAGCTTCCATCTCTACACCGGTTTTGGAAAAGGCTTTCACTGTGCATTTAACCTTTACACCTGCTTCTTCATCATTTTCATTACCTTCATCACCCTCTACAACGTCAAAATCAAAATTAATGGATGTAATGGGAATTGGATGACACATAGGGATCAACTCGGGAGTTCTCTTTACTGCAAGCACTCCTGCGATATTAGCGGTTGCAATAACATTTCCCTTTGCAACTTCATCTCTGAGTATCGCTTTAACAGTCTCCCTTTTTAATTTAATGAACCCTTCAGCTGTTGCCATCCTTGCAACAGCATCTTTATGAGAAATGTCAACCATCCTAACCTTTCCCTCGCTTACGTGAGTGAAAGTCATAATTACAACTCAGGGCAGGGAAATTAAAAAGGTTTGCAGTCGCCGTGTCAGTTTGTCTCCTCTCAAGTTACACAGTTATATCCCCGTATTTCTTCACGAAGTTTATAAGTCCCCCTTCATTCAGAATTCTCAACATGAACTCTGGTAAAGGGCTTGCAGAGATCGTAACGCTCCTTGATAGATTGATTACCTTACCAGCGAGTAGATCAACTTCAAGCAGATCTCCATCATCTATAGCCTCAGTTTCCGCGATTAAAAGCGGCAGACCAACATTAATGGCATTTCTGTAAAAGATTCTCGCAAAAGACTTTGCAATAACGGCTGAAACTCCTGCTATTTTCAAAGCCAGCGGAGCATGTTCTCGGCTACTACCCATTCCGAAATTTTTCCCTGCAACAATAAAGTCACCTGGTTTGAATTTTTTCATAAAATACGGATCAGCATCCTCCATTATGTGTTTTGCAAGCTCAGGCATATTGCTTCGGAGATGGTAGTATCTGCCAGGTGTTATGTGGTCAGTGGAGATATCATCTCCGAACTTCCAGGCTCTACCCTTTACCTTCACCTGTTCACCTCCTCTGTTTTGCAAACAAATACGGGAACGTCAGATCGCCTTACAACAGTATCAGAAGTGCTGCCAAGTAGGATGGATTTAAGTGTTCCAAGCCCTCTGGAGCCCATGAATATGGTTGTCGCGCCAATCTCGTCTGCAACCCGAAGTATGATCTTTGCCGGCGACCCCTTTCTTACAATACTCTCAACCAGCAACCNCCTGTTTCTCACGTTCTCAATTACATCACTTAGACTTCCCTCAGGTTCTTCGTCCTCCTCCATCACGTGGAGAAGATATATTTTGCCACCTGTTCTTTCAGCTACGTACTCAGCGTATTCAAGTGCCTTATGAGAATGTCTGGAAAAATCATATGCAACGAGTAGTTTGGAAAAAAGCTCAGTGCGAACATTTATACACTCAATAGCTTCCTCCTTCTCCTCAATTGTGAACTTGAATATCATAACTGGAATCTGCGATTTTCTGAGGACACCTTCGGATACGCTGCCGAGCAGAATTTCCTTAAATAAAGAGCGACCTCGTGAACCCATTCCAATGAAATCGTATCCAGATGAGTTCCTGAGAATCTCGGTTACCGGATCTCCAGCCGGAAATGGCTTGATTATCTGAGTTTTTATACCTTCCCTTTCAAATATCTCTGCTATTTCCGGGAGGACTTCATCCGCACGTTTTGATTCTTCCTGAATGTACTTGTCTATGTCAATACCGCTTTCAACGCCACTGACCTTGTTTAGATTTACAACAAACAGAATACCTACCTCGGCCACACCAGCCTCTCTCAATTCTTGGGCCCATATCGATATTTTTTTGCTGCACGGAGAGGTATCTGTTGGGAATAACATTTTCTCCAGGCTGACTTTCAATTCCATCACCAGCGAGTTTAAGATTGATGGTAAAATAATACTTGCGTAACTTTAAAATTGTTTTTCAGAAAATGTATGTTAATGCTCAAACTACTAATGGAAAGCGCTGCAAGAATGGCAAGAGAACTGGGAATTGAAGTTGTGGCAGTTGTATCGAAAACAGACATTGGAGAATTTGGAAAATCACTNGACAATATCAAAGTAATTCAGATACCAAAAAAGTATGCAACACTTCTTGATAGTATGATTCATTATCTTGAGGAGAGTCCTGAGAGATCCATCGCAGAAAAGTTCTCATACATTCACAGAACAAGAGAGTACATATCAACTATGCTGTCACTTCGTGGACTTGAATTTGAAAAAGCTGTTGTGGTTATAGACACCGACATGTTGAAGGGTATAACAATCCTCGGTTCTGAAATGGGAGGGATTTCCCGAGCAGTCCAAGAGTGTTCCGACAGAGTTTCTCCTGAAGCGTTTAAGTCGGTATTAACTGTCGCTCTAAACATTGCCAACAGAGGGAGAGAGGGTAAAAAGATTGGGACAGCGTTTGTCATGGGAGATGTTGAGGAGGTTTTAAAGAGGTCTGCACAGATAATTTTGAATCCCTATGAGGGGCATGATGAAAATGATAGAGATATAAAGAACCCTGAGACATGGGAAAGTGTTATGGAATTTGCACAGCTTGATGGTGTATTTGTGGTAGATGAAAACGGAATAATCATCGCAGCAGGGAGATACATTGAGGCGTCACCAAAAGAACTGGGGGAAAGGGGAAAGATGGGGCTGGGAGGAAGACACATAGCCTGCGCCTCAATCACAAAAGAGACAAAAGCAGTTGCCATAGTCGTATCGGAGAGTGGTGGAGACATCACAGTATACAAGGATGGAGTTGAGATCTTGCATATTCCGTCAATCCTCTTCTAAATGTTGAGCGGTTTTCAAGATTTCTCACCAAATAGAGAGAGTCTACTGACCGAAACTTTAAAATTTAGGTAAGTTTTATAGAGCTTAAAAAAAGGGGGTACCTGCAGAAGATGTCGGAGATATGTCCGGTGTGTGGTCTACCTAAAGACCTCTGCGTTTGTGAGGAAGTGGCTAAAGAGCAGCAGCAAATTTTTATAAAGGTTGGTAAAAGACGCTACGGGAAAGAAGTGACGATAATCGAGGGTATCGATAGCGGTGAGATAAATCTGGAAGAATTGGCGAAATTTTTGAAATCAAAACTTGCATGTGGTGGAACTGTAAAAAACGGGGTTATAGAGCTTCAAGGAAATCACGTGAATAGAGTAAGAGAGTTACTTATAAAGAAGGGATTCAATCCTGATAGGATTAAAACATAAAGGTATTAGTCCAATTTTCCTGGTTTTTCTGCAAACTCAATTATTTTTCTCATGATCTCCAGATCCCTTTCCTTCTCTTTTAATCTCAGCTGAAATATCTCCTCTCTGCAAGCCATATAGGCATCAAAGGCTTTATAGATAATTTCTTCTATGATTGTGGACAGCTTTTCCAATTCACTCTGACTCAACTCAATTTCACTCGAAATTAGTGTTTTTAGATTACCCACAAGTTTGATACTCTCTCCGGGGGATAACCTCCTGTCTGTTGCAAGAAACCTCATCAAATCATCAAGAGGTTCAAAGTAGTCGACTCTTTTACCCTCATACATTCTAAAAACTGCACTAAGAATTTTACTGCATGCATCTCTGACGTATTCTTCAACTTCAATTGCAGGTTTTATAGGGTAGCCAGCAAGTATTGTGTCTATCCACTTTTGAAGTATTTTCTCAACTTTTTTTCCAAGTCTGATTTCAAGTTCCTGACCCATGTTATTAGATTTTCTGAAGGATATAAAACCATCATCATGCGGGAAAGTTTTATTAAGATTATTAATGATAGATACCTGGTGGTGGTATGAAGGTTGGTACTGTTTATTTTAAAGATTTTGAAAGATTGGAGAGTGTAAGGGAAGAGATCGATGTTAGGCCCTCTGCCTTCAAAATGGCAAATGTTGCATACTGGAAGAACTTAATTGCAGACCAGGAGGTAGAGGTTAGAAAGAACACAATTTCCCTCATCAAGATCAAATCACTCTCTATTCCATCCCATACCATCATCTCGCCCCTCTCAATTATGAGACATGCTCTGGGGAGTGTTATTGACATATACTCTGACAGACCTGTTAGGGTGGAAGATCGGAAAAAAATCGTTTCAGCAGCATTTTTTGCGATTGAAGATGGTGTTGTGGAGAAAGGAGATTTAATTGGAGTTGTTAAAGTATTTTCCGCTGGAATCGCACCTCTGGAAAAAGCATCGAGAATTTCACCCCCATCTATAACCTTAACTCTATCAACACATGAATGCAATCTTGTCTATCGAAAGAACGGAGTGACTGTCAGAGAGCGGATGAAAATCTCAGATTACTGGTACAGGAGGTGGAACATCGGAGAATGGTACCCCGTAATAGCTGATGAAAATGTCAATGTGAAAACTTCGAGGGCAAGAGTTATTAAGGTGAAAACGGTTGAACTACCACCCAATACAATACCGGTTCCCCTCNCGATTATGCGTCATGCATGTGGCACTCTTATTGATTTTCTTCATCATGGCAGGCAGAAAAAGGTCGAAGAAAGTCGGTATATTACACACGCTCTCTTCATGCCTGTTTTTGACGGAGAGATACGAAAAGGAGACATTCTTGGGATTCTCAATGTTTATTATATTGCACCAGGTGAAAGAATAACCAGTCTGGCAAGATTCTTCTCCAAAAGCTTCTCGGGAAGACTTGTTTACTGGAGGGATGAGAGAACAAGAGGTGAGCGAGAGATAGAAGTTGAACCCTTTATGTTCAAACGGAGTGCAATAGGTAGATTTGAGCCTCTCATCGCCGCAGAGACTGTAAAAATAAAACCAAATGAAGTTCAGAAAATACGAATTGAACCTATGGAGTTTCCATCAGGAACGATAGTACAACCTCTTGCAGGTCGAAATCATGCATTTGGTGTTGTTCTGGATGTCTTCAGTTTTTCTCCACCGTCCAGAGTTGAAGAAGATAAAAACGTATCTCACGCTGTGTTTTTACCACTGAGAGAAGGTGAAATACAGCAAGGCGATCTTATTGGTGCACTGATTGTTTACCATGTCTCTCCCTTGCTTGAACCTGAATTTTTCTTGGCTAAACATAGAAAGGTATTGTATGCCTGAGATTTTGGTTTCTTACTTTGGTTTCTTACCTTTTTTTGTGTAGTTGAGAGTTGGAAATAACATGACCAAAACAGACAAATAAAAGGAGCGTTGATGTTGGAGTGATGGAGTACGAGTATATCTTCGAGGAAGTCATAATAACGGAGAGGAATTCTCCCCGATATCTGCTGGATGGAGAAGAGGTAGACATCTGGAGTGAGGAGTTTCGTCCATACCACTCCAGAGGTGTTGCCGACTATATTAGGGAGAATCTTCTGAAATTTGAAAGGTCTGGTGTCGATCCGTTTAGGGAAATAGTGGGTAAAAGTTCTGAGAAAGAAATGGTCAAAACAGCACTTCTCAGCGGTTCAAACATTCTTTTTAAAGGTCGGAAAGGTTATGGTAAGACAACGTTCTCTAAAAGTATAGCAAAATTGCTCCCTGACAAAATACTGGCTGTAAAGGGTTGCAAGATTCACGATGATCCGACAAGACCTGTCTGTTTTTCCTGCAAGAAGAAGCTCCTTGAGGAGGATAGAGTTGAACTCATGTGGGTTCCCAAGAAGTGGATAAGAGTTTCTGGGGATCCCATGATGACAACGAGACAGCTGATAGGAGGTATCAGTCTTCAGAAGATCAAGGAGGGATATGACTTTGATCATCCAGAAGTCTTCACTCCTGGTAGAATTTTAAAGGCTCACCGTGGAATAGCATACTTTGATGAACTTGGCTCGATTCCATCGGCTCTTCAGACTCTCTTACACGAACTTCTCGAGGAAAAGCAGATAACTACACCTGAGGGAGACATTATACCGATGAAACTTGATACGCTCGTAATTGCATCGACGAATCCAGCAAACTACAAGGGTGTTTCTGACATAAAAGAGCCATTGTTAGATAGAATGGAGGAAATCGACATAGGTCCTCCAGAAACAATTGAAGAAGAGATAGAGATCGGTCTCAGAAATATGAGTCTCAAAGATGGAGCACTGATTCCTGAGTGGCATTTGAGGATTCTTGCGGGTACTGTGAGGTGTATGAGAAGTAAAGATTGCAGATACGCTTCTCGCATAGAAGTTGAGCCGAGTTGCAGAGCAACGATTAAGCTTTTCGATCATGTAAGGGCTGCAGCAACAAGAAAAGGACACGAAGCAGTTATGCTCTCGGATTATGGTGAAAAATTTGAGATGATCAAGTTGGGTCTGAAGAGCAGAATTGAGGTGGATTACGAGGATGACATCAGCAAGGATGAGGTGATAGAAAATGTTGTCAATGACTCCATAGATAGGGTTTGCAGCGAAATATACACGGCAATTCCAAGAACGGCTTTTGGCGGTTTGATGGAAGACATTGCAACTCTTGAAAGAATTGATGTCATGAAACTGGATGGACTCGAGGAACAGAGATACCTAAAATCGTTTGCAACATCTATTTGCAGAAAAAGTGAGGAAATGAAGTCTGCCGTGGAAATAACTCTTGAAGCCATAGCAAGGTGTACCGGACTTGTAGAGAAGGTTGCTACAGGTGTATACACATATACGGGTTATGATAGGTAAAGTTAGAGAGAAACCACCCTGCAGTTTATGTGAGGAGGAGGAAAGCGGTCTGGAAAGCATAGCAGAGGATCTCCTTTACTCTCTTTTTAACCCCTACCACAGGGAAAAAGGTCAGTTCAACGTCTCCGAGTTCATAAAAGAGCACATTGAAAAAGAAGAATCAAGGAGAGATTACGAAATTTTCAAGAATACATTCAATGAAATCATGAAGAGCTTTGGTTACGTCAACATGTACTGGCTTGACAAACTCGAGGAGTTCAAGCAGGCAAAGATGAAAGCTTGGCAGGAATTAAAAGAAATGCTGAAAAGAGGTGAGCTAAAGAGGGATGATATAAGTCCAAGNGATATCGTTGACAACTTTCTGGAAGAGGTTATCGAGGAACTCGCAGAAATGGGATACATAAAAAGCCATGAAACGAGATTTCACAGAAGAGTTGTATATTACAGTAAAAGAGCTGAAAAAGTGCTCGGAGAGAAAGTTTTAGCACTGAGTCTCCAGAATCTCGATAAGAAGGAGTATGGGGAGCATGAAACTGAAAAACCAGGAGTTTCCATATTCGTTGGAGAAAAGCTTGTGGAATTCGATCCGTTCCTACACTCCTTTGACNCTCTCGATATTATAGAGAGCTTACTGAAATCAGCCGTAAGAGGAGAAATCGAATTCAGAGAAGATGAATTTGTTGCGAGACAGCCAAAACACTCCGAGAAGTGCGTTTATGTCATGCTTATTGATGTGAGCGACTCGATGAGAGGGAGAAAGATAATAGGGGCAATAGAGGCAGCTCTTGCATTGAAGAGAGCCATAAAAAAGAAGGGAAGCAGCGATGAACTGAGAGTTGTTGCCTTTAATCACAAGGTCCGGGAAATAAAACAGGGTGAAATACTGAATCTTGAGGCAAGAGGGAGAACGGACATAGGTCTTGCGCTCAGAAAGGCGAGAGAGATTTTAAGTCGCAGCAGTGGAACGGGAATAGTTTTCCTGATCTCGGATGGGGAGCCAACATCAAGCTTCAATCCCTACCTGACACCCTGGCGCTGCTCCCTGAAAGAAGCTGAAAATCTGAGGAAAGTTGACGCAAAGCTTCAGATAATAATGTTCGGGAAGGAAGGAAGATTTCTGGAACTCTGCAAAACTATGGCAAAGCTGAGCGGAAAGGCAAATGTATTCCACTTTGCAGACCCATTAAACCTCAAGAAATTTGTTGTTAAGAGCTACATGCGCTGATTTCCAGCTTCTGAACCCGACAATACCATTCANATATTATCTCCACAAGCCACAAATTTTTTAAGCAAATTCCATCANATAGTGTTTGATCCCGCCTTAGCTCAGTGGCAGAGCGTGGGCCTGTAGTTTGCCACTCCGCTGGCATGCGGAGAGCCCATGGTCCCCGGTTCAAATCCGGGAGGCGGGACTTTTTATTTTTAGTTCTAATCCTTNCCATGACTTTCAGCCGGCTGATTTAATAAGTCTTTCTTTAGTATTTGTAGGAATGTAGAGAATTTTAGAACAGCGTTGAAGAAGTCTAACCAAAAATAAAATAAACATGCCGAGGGGGGGATTCGAACCCCCGACCTCCTGATTATGAGTCAGGCGCCCCAACCAGCTAGGCTACCTCGGCTCTATCGAATGTATTCAAAACTCTGAGTTACTATATTAAAACTTTCGGTGAGGATGGGGGGAGAACGATTGAAAATAGATAAACTTTTATTGTCTAATAATCCAGAAAATTTGAGGTGATAAAATGATGGCTGGAAGGTTTATGTTGGCTATGGTGGCCATACTGGGAATTATTGTGTGTATGGGTGCGTTTGCATACCCTGTAAATGTCGCACAGGTTGAACCACAGGTGATATGGAGTGGAAATGTAACATTAACGCTTGATCCCATAAATATTCCCGTGGGAAACACAACGATGAACGTGAACGGTACATCGGTTCTTGCAGCTCTCTGGAGAGCTTCACAAATTGGAGAGTTTAATATTACAGTCGAAAACACTTCATGGGGGCTTTACGTAAGCAGCATAGCAGAAATATTTCCGGAAAACTGGAGTTGTGGGTGGACATACGAGGTAAATGGTCAGATGCCTGTTGTGGGGGTTGCGCTTTACTTCCTGCAAACAAATGATTCTGTTGTCTTCCAATATGGATGCTACAATACAACTACTTGGGCACTGGAAAGATTACTTTACATCATAAAAATAAACGTAAGCGTGGCAACAGGGGATCTTGACAGCAACGGAAAAGTTGACTTCAACGACCTTATAGCGACACTCAACCTCATCCTGACAGGGAAGTACAGAGCTGTAGCGGACATGAACGCAGATGGATGCATCGATTTCAACGACCTGATTGCTGTATTAAACCGTATTCTGACTTCATGAATTTTTAATCTCATCTCTCCAATCAGCAGCATCCCAAACTCTCTGAATATTTAGCTCGTTCGACTTCTGTTAAACCATCACCAAATTTTTATATCATGCAGATAACAATTTGTGATGCGCCAGAGATTTGTTCTGGACACCACGGCTATAACTGACGCAGGACTCAGAATTAAAGAGGGTTACGAGTCCGTCTGTGAATCTGCTCAGGAAATTCTAAATCTTATTGCACTCGCAAGACTGAAGCTCGATATAAGCTGCTACATACCGTATCCATCTGTTTATGGAGAACTCATAAGTTTCCTTAGAAGAAACCAATGCAGTGAAGAAGTTTTTACAAAACTCGACACGTGGCTAGTCAAGAAGACTCCAAATAGATACGAAGTAAAGATTCCTGCCGCGATTTTTTATGAATATATTATGGTCGTGAGACAGAAGATGAATAAAGGGAGAAGACTGGCAGAGGAGTACATCTGGGAAAGTTCTGCAATTACCTCCAAGTTGCTTTCTGAGAGTGAGAAAAATGCAGACGTAGAATCAGAGATTGGCAACCTGATTTCCAAGTTCAGAGACAAATTCAGGACCACAATGAGGCAGGGGATACTTGATAGTGCTCCTGATCTGGACGTTCTTCTTCTCGCTAAGGAGCTTGAAGCAGGAGTCGTTAGCAGTGATGCTGGGATAAGAAGATGGAGCGAGCGGCTCGGATTGAGATTTGTTGAAGCTTCAAAGTTTCCAAGAATGCTCAAGGAGTATCTCTTTCTTCTTGGTGACAGAGAGATTTCAGCTCTTCAAGAGACCGTTAGCGAGGGTGAAGAGTGAAGTATTATTAAACTCATTCCGTTAGAAATATTAACGGTGAGATGTGCGCAATCTAAGGTGGTGGGATGAGATTTGAGATTAGTGGAAAATTCAAAACTCCTGAAGGATGGCAACCATTTAAAAAGATTGTAGAGGCACACAACGAGAAATTCGCGATTGAGAAGGTCTACTCAATTATAGGTAGCAATCACAAGGTTAAGAGATACTCAATAAGAATTAACCAGATAAACAGAGTGGAATCCTGAAAATGCTGTCCATTTGAAATTAAATTAAAAATTAGGCAGGGTGAGTATAATGGAGAACCAAGAAGTAAAAGATAGAGAAGTCCAGGAAAAGCTTGCTGTACTGCAACAATTACAGGCCGAAGCCGACACTGTCCAGAGAAGGATAGTGGAACTGGAACTTCTGTCTTCAGAATACAGCAGAACAATTGAAACCCTCGAATACTTCAACTCAATTGACGGTAGCGTGGAGGCATTAATGAATCTTGGTGGAGGTGTGTTTGCATACGTCGATATCAAAAATGCGAAAAAACTTCTCGTAGATGTTGGGGCAGGAGTTGTAATAGAAAGAGATATTGAATCTGCACTCGAATTTGTAAAAAAGAAGAGAGACAAAATAGAGGAAGAGATAAATAGGCTTACCTCTATTGTGCAGCAAATTGCAGCTCAGGCCGCAAGAGTACAGGAAGAGCTCTCAAAGATGGTGAGAAAAGAGTGAATTAAAACTCTTCTGGAGGGATTAACAGTGTTCAAAGCTTTAAAAGACAAATTAAAATCTTTCAGAAAGAAGCTCGATGAGAGCACGCTGGATATGGATGCAACTTTTAAAGACGTTTCAGAGACGTCCAAAGGATCGGAAATGACTGAAAACGAAAAGAAAAGAGTTGGAATTAAAGATAAACTCACAGCTTTGATCGTTGATAGAGAGATCATAATTGATGAGAAAAAGGTCGAAGAGGTGCTCGAAGANCTTGAAATAATCCTCCTCGAAAGTGATGTAGCTTTTGAGGTCGTGGAGGCAATATCGGATCACTTGAAAGATAGACTCACAGGAAGGAGGAAGAGTATCAGAGAGAAACTCTCGGATATAGTTCTAAATGAGCTAAAAATTGTTATCCAAGAAATTTTGGATCAAAACAAGTTCGATTTTGATGAGTTTGTNGAACAGAGAATTAGNGAAAAGAGGCCACTGAACATAATTTTTGTTGGTGTGAACGGTACCGGAAAAACCACAACCATAGCAAAAATCGCAAAGAGGCTTATGAACTACGGTTACAGCGTTGTATTTGCTGCGGGAGATACTTTCAGAGCTGGAGCTATTGAACAGCTTGAAGAGCACGCGTCAAGACTCGGTGTCAGACTGATTAAACACAGACAGGGAGCTGATCCAGCAGCAGTTATTTTCGATGCGATAAAGCATGCAGAAAGCAAGGGGGTTGACGTGGTTCTTTCAGATACAGCAGGAAGGATGCACACAAAGAAAAACCTTATCGACCAGCTTGAGAAAATAAAAAGAGTTACGAAGCCTGATCTTACAATATTTGTTGATGAGAGCATTGCAGGAAATGATGCAGTGGAGAGAGCAAGAATGTTCAATGAAGCTGTAGGTATTGATGGCACAATTCTGACGAAACTCGATGCCGATCCAAAAGGAGGGACAGCAATTTCAATCAGCTATGTCACAGGCAGACCGGTTCTCTTCCTCGGTGTGGGGCAGGGTTACGAAGATCTTGTTAAATTCGATTCGACTTGGCTGATAGAGAGACTTTTTGAAACCTGAAAAACACAGGTTTAAATGACAACCATCCGAGTTGTTATTCCATTCAAATACACAAATGCAAAGTCGAGACTTTCAGGATTGCTGAGCAGAGAAGAAAGGCAAAAACTCGCTGAATTCATGCTTGTTGATGTTGTTGATTCCCTTTTCTCCCTATCTTCTAAACCACAAACGTCATCACACTTTCCATCAATTTCTCCATCACATCTCACATCACATCTGACGCCTGAACCCTCAACCAGCTTAGATCTTAAAATCACAATAGTATCCACAACTGAGATCGACATACCATCTCTGAAACCTGAGGTAGCTGTAAAAATAGACCCACGAAATTTAAACGATTGTGTAAACGAGGAAATTGAGAGAGGTGTTCCACTTGCAGTCATAATGTCAGATTTGCCCCTCTTAAGCCAGAATGTCCTGGAAAGGTTCTTTAGATTGCCGGGAGATGTTGTCATCACACCCGGCAGGAAAGGCGGAACAAACATGCTTCTTGTGAGGAAAAAAGGGTTCAAAGTTTCTTATCATTACGGGAGCTTCTTCAACCATATAAAGATGGCTGAGAAGCTCGGATTCACCTATACAGTTTACGACTCTTTTTATGCATCGATTGACATCGACGATGAAAGCGACCTCCTCGAACTTCTTCTGCATGGAAAAGGAAAAAAATCATACAGTTATCTCACAGAACTCGGTTTCTATGTTGTATTCAGGAAAGTTCCTGAGCTAAGAAGAGCGTAGTTTTTTTATGCTATTCGATTTTATTTGCTCTTAATGGCAACAGAATTGGAAATCTGGGTTGAAAAGTATCGACCTCGAACTCTCGATGAGGTCGTTGGACAGGACGATGTTATTCAGAGACTTAAGGGATACGTAGAAAGAAAAAACATTCCTCATTTACTTTTTGCCGGTCCTCCGGGAACTGGAAAAACAGCCACAGCGATTGCACTTGCCAGAGATATGTTTGGTGAGAACTGGAGGGACAATTTTATTGAGATGAATGCAAGCGATGAGAGAGGCATAGACGTTGTCAGACATAAAATCAAGGAGTTTGCAAGAACTGCACCAATAGGAGANGCCCCGTTTAAAATAATCTTCCTTGATGAGGCTGATGCTCTAACAGCAGATGCCCAAGCAGCTCTGAGAAGAACAATGGANATGTACTCAAAGAGCTGTCGGTTCATTCTCAGCTGCAACTATGTAAGCAGAATAATAGAGCCTATTCAGAGTAGATGTGCTGTTTTTAAGTTCAGACCTGTTCCAGCTGAAGCAATGAGAGAGAGGTTGCTTTGGATTTGCGAGAATGAAGGCATTGAGATAACAGACGATGGAATGGAGGCACTCCTCTACATAGCGGGTGGAGACTTCAGGAAAGCGATAAATGCTCTCCAAGGAGNGGCGGCAATTGGTAAGAGGGTGGATGCAGAGACAATATATCAGATCACAGCAACTGCAAAACCAGAAGAGATTGCAAAACTCATAGATACCGCACTGAATGGTAAGTTTATGGAAGCGCGCCANATCCTCAATACTCTAATGATAGAATACGGTATGAGTGGAGAAGATATCGTTTCTCAGCTTTTCAGAGAGATTCTGGCATCACCAATTGACGAGAAACTGAAGGTGAGACTTATCGATAAGCTTGGCGAAATTGACTTCAGACTTACAGAGGGAGCAAATGAAAGAATACAGCTCGATGCATATCTCGCATTCCTCTCAACTCTTGGAGGTGGAAAGTAGTTTTTAGAAGAGAATTTTGTTCAAAGTAGAAATGATAGAGAATTCAGAAAAACGGACATCTCAAAAGTGGCTCGAGTACAGAAGAAGAAAACTCGAAGAATATCTGAATTCCAGAGAAAAAGGAGAAATCGACCGGGACATTCTGAACCTCCTGGATGCTATAAACTATCACCCTCAATATGTCACTCTTTCCAGTTGCAGTGGGAGAATAGCTGTTCTCGACATTCCTGAGTTTGGAAAAAAATCAGAAGCAGAATTTCTCGGAAAGTGGCACCACGAAGTGGAACCCGATAGTATTATCAACGCTGCACTGATGTGCTCGCATACAGCGTGGTTGATACAGTATCCGCCAATTCTCCATGTAGCATGTTCGGATCTGGAAGCTGCATCAATTCTCCTCAGAATTGCAAACAATTCCGGATTCAGGAGGAGTGGCATTATTTCTCCAAAAAATTTTGTTGTTGAGATAGCTTCACTTGAAAGAATGGAGCTTCCGATTGCCGAAAAGGGAAATTTGCTGGTAGATCTGAGTTATCTTGATTTCGTGGTGGAACTTTCAAACAGAAAACTGAGAGAAGGGAAAGCAAAATTAAAAAGGTTTGAAAGAAAAATGGAAGCGATTTTNAAAACAATTTAAAAATAAAAAAATAAATTAAAATATTTATCCAGCAAGAATTACATTGAGCACTGCTACGAGGTCGTTGAAGTCAACATCGCCATCTTCGTCCATGTCAGCTACTGGGTTGTACTGCTGCGTCAGTATAAGATTGAGCACTGCTACGAGGTCGTTGAAGTCAACATCGCCATCTTCGTCCATGTCTCCAAGCAATGGGGCTGGTGGAGCAGCAGTTACATTCACGTATGCTATTGCTGTGTCTGTCAGCCCGTCGTTGTCGGTAACTGTGAGCGTTACTGTGTAGTTTCCTTCTGCTGCATAGCTGTGCGTCACAACAACTCCACTGGCAGTTGCTCCATCACCGAAGTCCCAGTCGTAGCTGACTATCGTTCCATCTGGATCGTAACTCGTTGAGGCGTTGAAGGTTACAGTTTCGCCCACTGTTGGTGATTCAGGCTGGTATGTGAAGTTCGCCACTGGTGGCTGCAGTGTGAGTGGAAGAGCTGAAACGTTGTATGTAAAGTGCTTGACGACCGTGTCACCATACGTATCCGTAACCCTCAACCAGACATCGTAAATTCCTGGTGAGGTGAAGTTTCGCCATCTGTAAGCTCCTATTAGATCAACCCCATCGCTGAATTCCCACACAAACAATGTTATGTAACCATCTGGATCGTAACTTGCAGTGGCATCAAATATGACTTTTTGGTCAACAAAGGCTTGAGATGGTGTAACTGAGTAAATAACGATTGGTGGATTATTCTCAGCAAGAGGTAGGAAGTCGGTGTTGTTTGCAGTGATATCATAGGAATCATCACAGATTCCATCTTTATTCCTGTCGTTACATGTCTGACTGAAACCTGAACCATCCGGTTTGGCCCAGAAGTTTCCTGCAACGTATTTGTTATTAATCACGTTTCTTCCCAGACTCTTCGTAACATTCCAGGTGTTGACGAGATCTGGATTGATGCAGGAGTTGTTCCAGTTGTTGAGATAGTTGTCGTAAATCAAGTTGTTCTGAGCGTTATCAAGATAAATTCCGCATGTCCGTGATTCTGTGATCCAGTTTGAGCGTATAGTTATATTTTGCATTTCATCAAGATATATGCCATAGCTGGCATTTGTTATCTGGTTATCTCTTACAGTAACAGTCGTAACAACATCAATCGGCGGTTCGGCTCTGTCAAGGTATATCCCTGATCCAGTAGCATCTGTAATGATGTTATCTCGAACGAACATACCATCCATGGCAAAAACTGCGTTGTCACTTATATCTGCAAAGTCGTAGGGCTCATAGATGTAAATTCCATCTTCACAGGAGAGCGTATTGTGGTGGATGTCTATCCTGCCCATTGTGAAGCTTGAATTGTCGTACATGTCGTAGCCGAATTCGTAGATGTCATCAATCTTTATTCCATCGCTATCAGTGGTTATGGTATTGTAACAAATCACCAGACTGCCCATTGTGAAGCTTGAATTGTCGTACATGTCGTAGCCGAATTCGTAGATGTCATCAATATAAATGCCTTCATCAACACTTGTTATGTCATTGTAGCAGAATTCGATATCACCCATTGTGAATGAGGCATACTCATTCATGTCATAACCAACCTCATAGAAGTTCTCGACATAGATTCCATAGCCATTGGAGTTAATTGTATTCCAGTTGAACTGTATGTCCTGCATTACAAAAATTGAGTTGTCATACATACCATCACCGATGTGATAGATGTAGTTGATGTAGATTCCATCATCATCACTTGTAATGTTGTTATTGTTAACCAGGATGTCACCCATTACGTAATATGCATAATCATAGAGGTCCTCTCCGAAATAATCAAGATCGTCGATATAGATTCCATCGTCCCCGGAATTGATGATGTTGTCACATATTTCGATGTTGTCCATCATGAAAGTCGAGTTATCCTCCATATCGTAGCCCAGATCATAGATCTCATCAATGTAGATTCCATCATCATCAGAATCGATTACGTTGCCATTAATTTCTATACTTCCCATAGTAAAGCTTGAATTGTCGTACATGTCCTCTCCCATGTAGTCAATGTAAATGTCGATACCGTCAGAACTTGCGTTGATGATATTATTGTTGAAGAGGATGTCTCCCATTGTGAATGTGGAATTTCCATACATCTCGTAACCGAATTCGTAAATGTCATCAATCTTTATTCCATCACCGCCTCCATCCCTCCCAGCAACGATTTCATTGTTGCAGAACTCTATGTTGCCCATTGTGAATGTGCTGTAGTCGTACATGTAATTTCCAAAGTAATAGAGCTCATAAACATAGATTCCATCGTCATCGCTCGTTATCACGTTGTTGTTAACCAGAATATCTCCCATGGTGAAGGAGGAGTAGTCGTACATGTCGTAGCCAAAGTATTCAAGGTAATCAATATAAATTCCATCATCATCTGTGCTGTTGATCTCATTGTTACTAATTTCAATGTTGCCCATTGTGAAGCTTGAATTGTCCTCAATGTCATAACCGAAATACTCTATTTCGTAGATGTAGATTCCCTCATAGTAACTGAGGATGTCATTGTTATTGATCAGAACATCGCCCATCGAGAAAGCAGCATAATCATCCATGTAATCTCCGAAATCTCCCAGATATTCAAAGTATATTCCATAACCACTGGTGCTGTTAATTACATTACCACTGACCTCAACGTTGCCCATATTGAAAGAGGAGGAGTCATACATCTCATAACCGAAGTCATACCATTCGTAAACGTAGATCCCATCGTCATCGCTCGTTATCACGTTGTTGTTAACCAGAATATCTCCCATGGTGAAGGAGGAGTAGTCGTTCATATCATAGCCGAAATCATCTATATACTCCAGATAAATTCCGTAACCACTCGTGCTCGTGATCACGTTGTTCGAGAACTCGATACTGCCCATGGTGAAGGAGGAGTAGTCGTACATGTCGTAGCCAAAGTAATAGATGCCATAGAGATAAATCCCATCGTCATCGCTTGTTATCACGTTGTTGTTAACCAGAATATCTCCCATGGTGAAGGAGGAGTAGTCGTACATGTCGTAGCCAAAGTATTCAACGTCATCAATATAGATCCCATAATCACAGCTTATCACATTGTTACTGACTTCAATGTTGCCCATGGTGAAGGAGGAGTAGTCGTTCATATCATAGCCGACGTAATCAAAATCGTCCAGATAAATCCCATCGTCATCGCTTATTATGTTGTTGTTATTGATGAGGATATCTCCCATAACGAAGCTTGAATTGTCGTACATATCATAGCCAATGTATTCAAAGTACTCGAAGTATATCCCGTCATAGGTGCTATTGATAATATTGTTGGAAAACTCTATGTTGCCCATTGTGAAGCTTGAATTGTCGTACATATCATAGCCAACCTCATAGAACTCGTAGATCTCTATCCCGTCATTATCACTAAGTATATCATTGCTGTTAACCAGAACGTCTCCCATAATAAAAGTTGAGTAGTCGTACATCTCGTAGCCAACCTCATAGAAGTCATCAAAATAGATTCCATCGCCTCCAGAATCNATCGTGTTCTCAGTTATTACGATGTTACCAAAGGTGCATTCTGAGTTATCATACATGTAGTAGCCAATATAGGAGAACTCATCAAAGTAAATTCCATCGTCATCGCTTGTAATCTGATTGTTTCGAATGAAGATGCTGCCAAAACNGATACTGCTGTCTCCGTACATATCCTCACACAAATCCTCTATTTCAACATCGATACCATCGTCACATCCGACAAAATTGTTCTCAATGTAAACATCTCCTGCATCCAGAGTTGCATCGCTGTAGAAGTCCTCCACATCATAGTACTCAAAAACTATGCCATCACCAGTTCCAAGATCCACATAGTTGTCGGTAATGAAAACATCNCCAACTGCCATAGAGACGGAATCATACATGTCTTCCCAGTAACCCATATNCGAGACTGTTATTCCATGACCGTTTGCTGAGCGAATNGTGTTATACTGAATGATAAGATTGCCGAAAACTCCAGTCGTTGTTCCATTCCAGTCATCTGCATCGTAGTAGTCTATATCGATGGCATCACTGCTCTGACCTACGAAGAGGTTGTTGGAAACCACCATATCCCCAACCTGAACATCCACGTCTGTAAGGTTGAACGTATTTCCATAGATGNCACCGTAGAATTCAAAACCATCGCTACCTCCGAAAATTCTGTTGCTGGTTATACTAATGTCTCCAACTGTTATGCTACCTCCATTGAGATCGTAAATATAGATACCACCATCAAAATTTATAGCATTAGCTGTCGTACCATTCATCCTGAACTCATTGTTTGTAACTGTGATGTCTCCTATAAACACATCAAATGGCCCATTGTTGTTGTAGTCGAGATCCAAATAAACGTAGATGGCATCATTGTTGCTTGACATGTTGAAAATGTTGTTTTCAATTGTGCTGCTGTACAGACTGTAATCCTGGTTTAAATTCTGAGCTATATCCCAGTAAACGCCCCACGTGTTATTGAAGAAGAAGTTGTTAGAAATTGTAAATCCCGAAGCATCGCAGTCAATTGCATAGCTTGAATTTACGATCCTGAAACCGCTTATGGTTACATTGTCAGCAGTTATCTGAAAAGCCTTTCCACCATTTCCATCAACTGTAGCACCATGGAGATTCTTGGAGAAAATCGAGACTTCCTTGTTGACCACAATATTTTCGACAAATTTTCCGTTCAATGCAACTATCCAGTCTCCATCCGTTGCGTTGTCTATTGCNCATTGAATTTTTGTGCCACTCCACTCTCCAGCGTCCAGAACCATGTTCTTGTTGGCATCTATGAAAACAGTTTGTGCTGTGGCTGTAGAAATTGTAGCCAGTGCAAACACTACCAGCAAAACAATTCCCATTTTCATATCCTAACACCCATACCTCTACTTCTTCTACCNAACATCTAATTTCGATTCAGGAATTAAAATATGATAATTTGTCAACTTAATATAGATTTCGTTAACATAAAGATATAACAGTGTTTAAACTAATTAGATAAAATTTTAAATGACTATATTATTTCTCAGAACTGTCACTTAAAGAATTCCATACAACAAACTTATTTATATTTCCTCTTAAGGTAAAAACATGGAATTCATTATAGTGAGCGTTGGAAACGAGATCCTCAGCGGAGACATAAACAATACCAATGCAACATATATGGCAAAAAAACTCACAAAAATGGGACACAGAATAAGGAGAATTATAACTGTCCCGGATGATGTAAATGAAATAGCAGAGGAAGTGAAGCGGGCATCCGAGAAAGCCGATTTTGTTCTTGTAACGGGTGGACTCGGTGCCACCCATGATGATGTTACGGCCGAAGCCATTGCGATGGCTTTCAGAAAAAAACTGGTTGTGAATAGAGAGGTCTACGAATGGCTTTCAAAAATAAGTCGAAACGAGGAAGCGGTTAGGAAAATTTCATCTGTTCCGGAAGGAAGTGAGATTATCTGGAATGANGTGGGGGCTGCACCAGCATTCATAATAGAGAATGTCGCAGTTATGCCCGGTGTTCCGGCTGAAATGGAGAACACCTTCAGAAAAATCATGGAGCGGTTTGAAAAGAAAGAATATTATGAGGATGAACTTGAAGTTGAGGGTTTTGAGGTTAGAATTGTAGAGAAGCTCAACCAGGTCGTAAGTGAGTTTCCAGATGTTCAGATTGGATCCTACCCAAAGTCAGGATACGTTCTGATTAAGTTTTCGGGGAGTGATTCGGATAGGGTTGAAAGAGCCAAAAAAAGACTAAAAGAGTTGCTGACTCGGAAATATGATTAGAAATTAACAGTTATGACAGACAACGGTATTGTCGGTAAAATTTTCTACAACGGACAACTTATTGAAGCGGGAATTGATATCCAGAATGGACGAATAAAAAGAATTGGGAAATTGATCAGGGGTAAAAAAGTTGAGGGTATAATTCTCCCTGCCGGAATCGATGTACATGTCCACTTCAGAGATTTCAAAGAGAAGCACAAAGAGACAATTGAGAGCGGTTCTCTGGCAGCTTTACATGGTGGTATATGTCTTGTAGTTGACCAGCCAAATACGAGTCCGGTCATAGACTCCGCCAGGATTTACGAGACGAGAATGAATCTCGCTGAAAAGAGNGTTTACGTGGATTATGCTCTCAACATCGGTCTTACCCGTGAGAACGCTGATAGCATCCAGGAGGAAATAGCAGAGATAAAAAGAAAATACCACCTCCCAGCGATTGGAGAGATATTTACTCAGCACTCTAACGAGAGCCTTCAGGTAGATTACTCCACAATTCAGACCATCAGAAAAAAAGTTAATTGTAACATGACCATTCATGCCGAGGATCCAGCCTATGTAAGCCCAGGTACCCCCAATTTTCTATTCAGAATGAGAGATGCAGAAATCGTTGCTGTTAAAAGATGTCTGGAAATTGGAGACTTTCACTTCTGTCACATATCCACACCAGATGCCGCCAGAGCCATAGCCTCCTCAGTTTCAACATTTGAAGTTGCCCCCCACCACCTTCTACTTTCCACCGATGATTACAAGCGCCTGAATGGGTACATCAACGTAAATCCACCACTAAGAGAGAGAGNCGATGTCGAGTCGCTTCTGAATAATTTCCATCTTTGTGATGTACTTGCCTCGGATCATGCCCCACACACTCATGATGACAAGATNGATGGNGCTCCTGGGTTTCCTGGAGTAGAGACCACATACCCCATTTTCGTCTCGCTTGCGCTAAAAGGAGTGATAAGCCTTAGAGAACTGATAGAGAGGATAGCCTCAAATCCAGCAAGAATTTTCGGATTTAAGGGGTATGGAGAAATAAAAGAAGGAAATTTTGCAAATCTGTCAGTTTTCAACCCAAAAAACGAGGGTCAGGTGAAGGTAGGACAACTCCATAGTCTCTGTGAATGGACACCCTATGAGGGGTTTAAAGCAATTTTTCCCGATATGGTCTTCATCAGAGGGGAGGAGATTCTACACTCACCCTACAAAGCTGGAATTGTAATGAAAAAGTTATAAAAAAGATAAATTTTTCATAGCTGCCAGTACTCCAGTTGTTCAACTCCCAAATTTGTAACAAAAAACTTAAAAATGATGATAAGTATAACAGTAATTACAATGAGGGTCATGGTTGTTGATGATGATGAAAACATCAGAAAAATTCTCAGATTCATGCTTCGAGAACATGAGGTTATTGAAGCTTCCAACGGACAGGAAGCTATCCAGCTCTATTACCGGTTCAGACCGGATATCGTCCTGATGGATGTTATGATGCCCGATATGGATGGTGTTGAAGCTACAAGAGAGATACTTCAGATAGATCCAGACGCTGTTATCATAGGCATCACAGCATTTGCAAGAAGCAAGGGCAAAGACCTTCTCACAGCAGGAGCAAGAGATGTTCTGGAAAAACCATTTTCTAAAGCAAAAATTGTCGAAGTTTTGAGAAGATACACGATTGTGATGGGTGAAAGCTGAAATTTTTCGTTTCAGGCTTATTTCGACCATCAGTTAATAATTGAGCAGTATACTTATTAAGTCTGGCAGAATTTCTCAGCGTGATGATATGCAGTTTCTGTGGTGGCAAAGGGTACATTGAAGTAGAGAGGGACTGCGAGACCTGTCGTGGGAGTGGAAAAGCAAAGAGCTTTGACCCAAAAATAACAGCAGAGCTTAGCGACGAACAGCTAAAAATGTTCCTACAGGGAATTTGCGGTGTATGTCGTGGTACAGGAAAAGTGAGGATTACGGAGGTGTGCAGAGAGTGTAGAGGCACTGGGAGGGCTGGAAAGTGTAAAATATGTGGAGCAAAGACATNGGGGAGTGACCTTTGCAATACGTGCAGAAAAAAGCCACACGCCTATAAACTCAGAAACAGCTGTGGTATCGAGGACGTTAAGCTTAACAGAGTGTATGTGGGTACAATTTCTGCAATAACTGATATTGGAGCTTTTGTAACTCTGAACAAAAGATTGAGGGGATTGATACATAAAAAGAACTTGACTCAGAATTTCGAAGAGGGGGACGAGGTGACAGTCAGAGTTACCGGAATCCGACTCACCGGGGAGATTGATCTTGCTCTACATCCAATGAAGGATTATGCTGTTGTAGAGATATCCAAGAGTGTTCAGCATGTAATGGTATCCGAGCTTGGAGACTATGCAGGTAAAATGGTCGAGGTAAGAGGAATTGTGACCCACATAAAGCAGACCGCAGGTCCAACGATTTTCACAATTCTTGATGAATCCGGCTCAATCAATGCCGCAGCTTTTGAAGGGGGAGATCGCGCATACCCAGAAATTGGCGTCGATGATGTCGTCAGAACCGTCGGTATAGTAAAAAGGAGAGATGCAACACTTCAGCTTGAAGTTCTGGAAATGGAGAAACTGCTTGGCGAAGAGGCGCATCAGGTAAGAAAGAGAGTAGAAGAGGAGATATCAAGGAAATGTGAACCAGAGTTTAGAGGATTCCTAATAGAGAGCGATGTTCTGGAGAGTTTGAAGAATGAGATGATGAGTGTTGCAAGAGAGCTAAAAAAAGCTGTATATGAATCGCGACCCATAATAATCAGACACCACTGGGATGCTGACGGGACTTGTGGTGGCGTGGCGCTTGAGATAGCACTCACAAAACTTGTAGAGGAAGTTCATTCAGACANGGAGGCAAAGTACTATCTGGTTAAAAGGAAAGTTTCAAGGGCACCATTTTATGAGCTTGAGGATCTTGTCAGAGACCTTGACGAGAGTCTCGAGGATGCTGAGAAGTTTGGAGATAAAATTCCATTGGTAGTGCTTGTTGACAACGGCTCGGGAAATGAGGACATACCAGCAATAAGACAGTTCCTGACGTTTGGAGCTGACATCATAACCATAGACCACCACTTTCCAGATGATGAAGTAGACTCCTATCTACTTTACCATGTCAATCCATACAGAGTTGGAGGAGACAGCAATCACACTTCGGGAGTTCTATGCGCNGAATTGGCAAGAATGATAATCTCAGATCAGGATGAGAGTATGATAAACCTTGCAGCTATTTCTATTGTCGGAGATAGAGCAGAAGGAGAGGTTGAAACCTACATCGAGCTTTCAGGTAAAAGTAGAGACGAGCTTGCAGACATAGCTCTGGCTGTCGAATATGAGGGTTTTTATCTTCGATTCAGATCTGCCAGTAACATTGTTCATGAAATNCTCGGACTTGGAAGGAAAGATAGACAGCAAAAACTTGTCGATATGCTCTGTTCGTATGCAAGAACTTCAATCGAAGAGCAGGTAAGTACAGCAATGGAAGGATTGAAGATTCAGATTCTACCAAACGGTATAGCTCTTGCAGCTCTTGACGTTGAAAACTACGCAAAGAAGTTCACATTTCCCCCTCCAGGAAAGCTAACGGGAGAGGTTCACGACAGACTCAAGAAGAAATACAGCAGGATTGTCACGATTGGCTACGGCCCAGACTTTGCTGTGATAAGGAGTGAAGGTGTGGAGCTTGACATCCCCCGGATTGTTGAGGAACTCAAGCAGGAAGTAAATGCTGGTGTGGATGGTGGAGGACATCTGGTTGTCGGCTCACTCAAATTCGTTCAGGCAAAAAGGAAAGACGTGCTTGCAAGACTTGCAGCAAAAATAGGGAGCTTATGAGTTCTTATGAGTCGTTCAAGATAATTTTTCTCCTTTAAGCTGCATTCCAATAATATCGTCAAGAATTTTAATGAATTCTTCTTCCATTCCAGCTGGAATTGTAGCACCTGCTGCCACGCTGTGTCCTCCTCCTTCCCCACCTACTTTTTGAGCTGCCAGCCTGATCGCTTTTGCCAGATGTATACCCTTATCCACAAGCCTGTAGGTCGCCCGTGCTGAAACTTTCACCCCATCATCTGTATCAGCAAACGCAATAATCGGTTTGTTTCTGTTTGCCATCTGAAAGCACATGCCTGCAACTATACCAACAATTGTATCGGGTATGTTCCCCTCAGCATGGAAATACTGAAGATTCCTTAATTCCACAAGACCATTATCTCCCACAAATCTGATCCCTTCAGAAAGATTCCTTCTGTGGTTTTGCAGGAGTGATCTTGCTCTTTTGAATGCTTTTTCATCTCCAAAACAGACTCTTAACCCGACTTCCGTTTCTCCATATCTCGCAGTTGCGTTGAGAAGAGTCGAGAATTCCATTGCATCTCTTTTTTCAGTTCCCTCAGCTTCCTTCAATAAAATGTAGGTTTCACCAACGATTCTGATGATAGATGAAAACGGAAGTGAGTACTCCATGCATAACTCCACTATTGCAGATACGATGAGTCTTCTTTCCTCAGAACTGATTTCAATCCATTTGAACTTTGGAGTTACTCCAAGACTTCTCAAAAACTCCTTAGCTCCCTCCTCATTCCCACTGATTCCAGGTAAATACGGTTCAAAAGTGTATTCGAGCATTTTTGAGATGGGCCTGGTCTGTTTTCCAAAAAATCTCAAATCCTTCTTCATCTCTAAATACCCATATTTTCTGGCTTCGTTTGCAATAAATCTATTCAATCCCACGAGTTTTCCATTTCTGGCATCCTGTAAATCTCCTACAGCTCCTACAACGGCCAGAGGAGCAAGATCAAAATTTCTCCTCTCAAAGTCAAAAAGACTCTGTTTTCTCCCAACATTACTGGCCACAAGATACGTTGTCGCTGCGCCGCTTAACTCAACAGTTCCATCATAACCAAATTCATGTGGATTGAGCTGCATTCTGTGTTTCTTCTGTGGGAGGTGGTGATCTGTTACTACAAAATCAATTTCTTCAAGCATTTCCAGTTGTCCGCTACCAAGATCCGTAAACCATACAAAACGGTTCAAATCTTTTATAGCTTCTACTTCTGAGGAGTCAAGCTGTTTGATGAATCTTATATCTGTCTCAATCCCTGCTCTCTCAAGAGCCTGATAGGCTATGCTTCCCGCCGTAATTCCATCAGCATCGATATGGGTAATAATCAAAACCTCTTCTTGCTTAGATATTTCATCAGCAATCTCTCTGGCCTTTCTCAGCACTTCTCTCACAATCAGAGGAAATGCAGAAAAAACTTAAATTTTTCCGGTAAGTTTCCTCTGTGGGAAGTGCAGAAAACGCTATTGTATTTCTGGAGACCCCTCTGGAAACTGTACCGGAGGAGATAATTAATCACCCATCTATTATAGCAGATGCGAAAAGGCGAGGGAAACATCCTTCAGAGATCCTACTCGATGATTCAAAGCACCATGCAGCCATGAAAAAACTTGAAAACAGAGAGAAAAGAGGTAGGCCAGATATTCTGCATTATTCCATTCTNCTNTTCATGGACTCCCCAGTAAAAAATGACTTTGAGATATTTGTCCACACAGTTAACAATGAGATAATAAGAGTTGATAACAGTACCCGACTCCCGAGGAACTACAACAGATTTGTTGGATTGATGGAGGATCTGTTCAGAAAGAGAGTAATACGAGCTGGTGAGAGAAAACTGCTCGAAATAACAAGTCTCAGGCTCCATGATATCTTCAAAAATCGAGAAGTTGTTATTTTAAGGGAGAAAGGAGAACTCGGAGAGAGTCTCCTCAAATCTGTTATGAAAACTGGTAATTTTGTGATAGGAGTGGGCTGCTTCCCTCATGGAGACTTTTCAGAGTCTACACTGGATACACTTGTAAGCTCTGGAGCAAAATTTGTAACTCTTGGTACAGNACCATACACCACTCTTTATGTAACGAGTAGAATTATCTGCATTTATGAGAGAGTTCGAACTTCTCAAGATTGTTGAGGAGCTCTTTGGTTGTGAAGAAGATGAAGAATTGAGAGTCCCAGCTGGAAGTCATGATGCGGCTTACATCAAATTCGGTGACACCTATCTTGTTCTGACATGCGACACCGTTAACGAGATCAGCGATTTTCCTCCCTACATGTCAGCTGAAGAGATGGGAGAAATGGCTGTTGCTGTCACACTTTCAGATCTCGCTGCATGTGGATCAAGTCCCATGTACTTTCTCAGCTCTATTTCAATAAAAGAGGCAGACAAAGACTTTTTTAAAGGAATTCTGAAAGGAATAAGAAATGCGTGCAACAGATATGGTGTAAAGGTTGCTGGAGGAGATATAGACTTTGCCCCTCACACCACAATAGCTGGTTTTGCTGTTGGAATAACCGATAAAATTGTGACCAGGAGTGGAGCAAGGCCTGGAGAAAAGGTTTATGTTACTGCACCACTTGGTAAGGCTCAACTTTGTCTTGAAATGCTTTCGAGTGGACTGGGGAGAGAAAGACTACCATACCCTGACTCACTTTACAGACCCATACCCAGAATCAATGAGGGTAAGAATATTGCCAGATTTGCAGGTGCGTTGACGGATATAAGCGATAGCCTCGCTGTCTCATTGCATCAGATTGCAGAGTCAAGCGGTGTCAGAATTGTACTTGAACGTGTAAAATTACCGTTGGCGCATTTAACAAAATACGTTGACCAGAAAAAATCTCTGGATCTATTTCTTTATGGCGGTGGAGATTACGAACTCATTTTTACAGCAGATGACCGAGCAGCCCAAAAATACGGAATAGAAATAGGATACGTGAAAAAGGGCAAAGGGGTTTATATTCAAGATGAGGACAAAAAACTTCAGAAAGTGGAAATGAAAGGATACTCACACTTTGACGTTTAAGTGGTGATTAAAGTTGATCAAATTAGAAAATCAGATCAAAATATCTCTGCCTCCTCATACACAACTATGCCCTTGTCTGTGATTGCGTAGGGCTTTGGTTTTCTTGAGTGGTTAACTCTACGCATCTTCACAACTTCGATTCCGAGGGTTGGCTCATCCAGTTCATCCTTTCTAACCACTTTTAGACATATCACTCCATCACAGATGTACTCAAGAAGCCCGTATTTGGATGAAGTTGGATTGTCCTTGTCTGCCTCACTTACTATCAGTGCCGTAATTCCAGCCGATTTCAGTATCCTTCTTAATGTTGAGAGCATTCTGAATCTTCCTGCATCATCATAAAGAGTCTCAAGTACCGATATAGGGTCAATCACAAGTCTTCTGGCTTTCATACTTTTTATAATCTCGGGAATATCACTTTCAATTTTTTCGAGACTCTTCCTGAGTTCAACTGCCTCCAGTCTGAAAATTTGAATTCTTTCGCCGTAACGTTTCAAATCGATGCCTATACTTGCAGCATTCTCTATGACACTCTCTTCATCCTCATCAAGACTTATGATGACACAACTTTCACCATTCTGCAATCCTGCATGGATAAACTGCAGTCCAAGAGTGGTTTTACCAGTCCCATAGCTTCCAATTACACCTACAACATGTTTTTCTGGAATTCCTCCCCCCAGCATGTTATCCAGNCCTTCTATACCTGTTGAAAGCCGTTGAACCGTATGATTTCGGTGAGCGATCATGATTACACCTCACAAAACCCTCATCAATCTTGAGACTGTAAAACCAAGAGCTGGATCCAGTTTTACACTATATTTTAGAATCCTCTCCTTCTCCAACAGCGGAAGTATACCGAGAAACTTCCTGAAATACAACCATCTGGTAATTGTATCTTTTTCAGCCTCCCACTCAAAAACAAATATTGCGTCAGCTGTGTCCAGAAGTTCCTCTTCTCTACCCTTCTCGAAGACCTTGGATGTCAGCAGAGTCATCAGAAGTATATCCTTCTTTATGCAGATTTTCTTCAGACCAATTATCAGATCTATCAGGTCATTCCACCTGAATCTCGTCTGTGTGACTCTTGCTAGATCTGTCAGAGAATCAAGAAATACCATGCTGCCTCCCTCTATTCTATCAAAAACCTCTACAAGCATAGAAAAAAGATCTTTTTCCCCTCTGAGTGATTCAAATGCTGCAGTTTTATCCGTAATCCATCTTAGAGGAATTATACTCTCACGGAAATAGTAATCCGCAAGACTTGTGATTTTTAATTTTTCAACAAGCTTTTCAATATTCGCATGTGGAAAGGTAAGACGAATTTCTCTTAAAATCTCTTCCTCAGTTTTTGTTATTGCTATGTAGCTAAGATCAAATTCTTTCTCCGAATTTTTGAGCATAGACGAAACGGCAAACTCTCTACCACCTGCTCCCACCATCTCATGCAATACCACAAGTCCCGGATACATTCCTCCGACCTGAGTGTCAAGAACTTCAATACCAGTTAAAAAACGTGCTGTCATTTTCTCACCGCCGTTTTTATTGTTCTCCAACACCAAATTTAATCGANTTCTATGACCTCGTCGCACATCAGAGATATCTGAGAGTAGAAACTCTCGTCCATTTCTTTTTCAAGTGTGAAAATCGTTCCAACAAAACCTCTTAGGCGGATTTTCCCTGTGAGATGTCTCAGAAACTTTATCAGTGTTTCCAGGGATTTGTAAAGAGATATTGTCGATAAGGAGTCAAGATAGATAAATCGGTTATCGGAGGAGATTAGATCCATTGCCCTCTCTATATGAACCTGTAACTGAACAGGATCAGGCGAATTGAGATATATACACCTATCTGTGTCAACCTCTTCCCCACCCAACTGCCTTGTAATGCAGTCAATGAAGAATATTCTTTCTATTTTCACCCCCTCCTTCTGGAATATTTTTTTTAGACTGAAATAAGGTTTGTTGAGAGTTACGTAAATACCTTCTGCGATTTCTGAGAAATATTTGACTATCTCGATGCTGACCTTTACATAACTCTTTGAGTCTACCTTGACAAGAATTATTTCCGCTCCTCTGTCAAGAGCATCTCTTATCCTTTCAAGGGCGATACTCGTAGTCGTAGCTGACTCTGACATACTTACCCTCGCCAATTTTTATGCCCTCATCAGTAATCTCAAAGGGTATCCAGTGCATGGGATGGGCAGTTCTATACTTCTTCAGTATCCTCAAAGCCCTCGCATATCCATCTGGAATTCTCAAAAGATTCAGAAAAAGTATGGATTCAACCAGATTACGAGTTTCACTCCACTCCCCAGTCATTGGAGCTTCTTCGACAAAGAGCGATGTCACGCCATATTCGTATGAAAGATCTATCATGTACCTTATAGCTCTCCTGTAGAGGACAGGATCTGCAAGAGCTTTGTCGAGATCCGTAGCTGTATCGAAAACAACCCGGTCTATGTCCTCTGGTTTCAGCCTAAACGTTGCCTCAAGACCCTCCCTAACCTTCTCTCTCGTTACAGGCATAATGTATTTGGGTTCTATCCTTATGAATCTCCAGTATATCTTGTCATAAACATCTTTCATGAACTTAAATCTGCCGATATAACTCTCNCAGCTTTTTTTCGTAAGAGTTGTTGATAGGAAAACCACAGTTTCACCATCTCTAACCCCCTCCGCTGCCCACTGAGACGCAAGAATAGTTTTTCCAATTCCACTCCTCCCAATTACAAGATTTACCGAGCCCCTGTCTAAGCCGCCACCCAGATACTCATCGAGTCTGGGTATCCCAAACTTGGCAAAATTTGAGTCCATGTATCTATTTCAGAATGGAACATTTAAATTTAACTTTGTTAATCATTTTTGGCAGGAGGAGTGACTCATCAACAACTGGAAAGTGAGATGAAATACTCATGGATTCTCGTATCGTCTGTAAGTTCTGGATGAAATGCGAGTGCGAGTATGTTATCCTGCTGTGCAGCCACTATGTATTCCTCAAATTCGGCAAGAATTTCCACACCTTTCCCAACTTCTACAATTGCTGGTGCTCGAATGAAAACTGCATCAAATTCACCAATGTTTTTAACGTTCAGCTTAACCTGGAAACTTTCCCTCTGTCTTCCAAACGCATTTCTTTTTACTCTTATATCCATCAAACCGAGTAACCTTGTTTTCGTTTTTTCTACCTGCTCGTCACCATACTTTGATAAAAGAATTAAACCAGCACATGTCCCCATTACAGGTCTTCCACTCTCTGCCAGTTGAATTATTTCATCAGCGATTGCGTCTTCAAAAATTAGTTTGCTGATAGTTGTGCTTTCTCCGCCGGGGATTATAACTGCATCACTTTTAGCAACAACTCCAGCTCTTCTGGTTGCAACTACCTCCCCGTCTACTCCAAGATTTTTCAGAGCTCTCTCCATCGCCAGAACATGTTCCTCAACGTCACCCTGTACACCAACCACTGCTANTCTCATACACCTCTTGTCTGCAGTCTTTCCTCNTCACTTAATTTGAAGACATCAAGACCTTTCATCGCCTCACCCAGACCTTTTGAAACTTCTGCAACAATTTCAGGCTGGTCATAGTGCTGAACTGCCTCAACAATTGCTTTTGCATANTCTGGTGGATTTGAAGATTTGAATATACCTGACCCGACAAAAACCCCATCTGATCCAAGCTGCATCATCAATGCAGCATCTGCGGGAGTCGCAACACCGCCCGCAGCAAAGTTTACAACCGGAAGTCTCCCAAGTTTCCTGATTTCGAGTAACACCTGGTAAATACCTTCAACAATTTCTTTCAGTGTGTAGTCTTCAAAAACAATATCCCTGCTGCTGATTTCTCCCAAACCCATCTCCTCCCTGACTCTGTTTGCAAGCTCGAGATATCGTGATGCGTATTTTTCAGCAACGCTGTAAACTTTTTCTTCCGGTAAAAGTCTCAGCTCCTTTATTGCATAATTCATCAATCTCATGTGCTTCACAGCCTCAACGACATTACCTGTTCCCGCTTCGCCTTTTGTTCTTATCATTGCTGCACCTTCCCATATTCTCCTCACAGCTTCCCCAAGACTTCTCGCTCCACAAACAAATGGAACAACAAACTTTCTTTTGTCGATGTGGAAAAAGACATCGGCTGGGGTTAACACTTCACTCTCATCAATCATGTCAACACCAAGTGCTTCGAGAGCTCTCGCTTCAGCTATGTGTCCAATTCTGCATTTTGCCATTACTGGAATTGTTACGGCATCCATGATCTCCTGAATTTTTCTGGGATCTGCCATCCTNGCCACACCACCTGCGCTGCGAATGTCTGCCGGAACTTTGTGCAGAGCCATCACAGCTACTGCCCCCGCTTCTTCAGCAATAACTGCCTGTTCTGCATTAGTTACATCCATGATGACTCCGCCTTTCTGCATTTTCGCAAATCCCCTTTTTATAAGTTCAGTGCCAAATCTTAACTCCTCAAGGTTTAGCTTCATCGCTGAGTTTAAGTGACCACGTCTTAATAAATTTTGGTTGATGCACAGAGTGTCGACAGGACTTTGTTGATTATAAATCATAAGAATTTATTTCAAAAGATTTTTAGGTATCCCGTATAATTGCCTTTATGGACAACCTGCTCTACACAATAAGCAAAACTGTGGAAAGATATGACTTCCATCCAGCACAGCGTATGCTTTATTCATACGATATGCTCCCAATTCCTCGTTTTTTCAGGAGATTTATCAAGATTCCCGAAGTTGTTGTACAACCACAAAATGATAATGAGGTTGTAGCTCTTCTTCAAACTGCTAAAAAACTCAAACTCCCTGTCGTGCCGAGAGGGGCTGCCACATCCGTCTATGGCGGATCATTACCACTAAAAAGATGTATGATTGTGGATTTTACAAGAATGAACCGAATCGAGATTAACAAGGATGATATGACTGTTATTGCTGAAAGTGGAGCAATCTGGTGGAACGTTGAAAGAGAACTGGAAAAATGTGGACTTGCACTGAGAGTTTACCCAACCAGTGCACCAGCTGCAACAGTTGGTGGATGGGTAGCACAGAATGGATTTGGTGTGGGCAGTCTAAAGTACGGTGCAGTAGCAGACAATATTCTCTGGATAGATGTTGCAGGTTTCGATGGAGTTAAGAGGATTGATGGTGAAAAACTGAAGTTTTACGTAGGAATGCACGGCACAACGGGGATGATCCTAAGAGCCTGTATCAGAGTGAGAGAGAGAACCGGTATCAGATGTGAATCGCTCACTGTTCGAAATGTTGATGAACTCTATAACTTCATCGACAGTGCCTACCACTCCACATATTTTTCTGAGAAATTTCTCAAACTCGTCCTTAACGATAAAATTTCAGGTAATATTCTGCATGTTTGTTTCGAAGAAGGTGAGGAGGGTGTATATGGGGACGAGACAGGAATACTGCTGTGGGAGAACAGATTTACACTTTTGAAGGCACGAAAGAAGGGAAAGATTCTTCTCTCTGAGGTTGTTATTCCAGTAGATAATTTTCAAGATTTTATAGATATACTGAATGAAAAAGATGTCGCATACGCCGCTCAACCCCTTAGAGATCGGGTGCTCGTATTCACCTTGTTTATTGCAGAGGACGGTTACATCTCGANCATGCTTAACGCCCTTAAAACAATAAAACTTGCTGAAAAATTTGATGGAGTTGTTTACTCAACAGGTATGCTTTTCCCACACAAAAGTGGCAAACTCATCCCGCATGTGCGAGAAGTAAAAAAGTACAAAGCTGAAATAGACCCCCAAAATCTACTAAACCCTGGAAAGGTTGTTCAGAGCAACTCCATTTCAAGAATTGTCAGACTCATTCAGAGGATGATAGTGTGAACAACACAGAGTTTCAGCTACTTCAAAAACTGGTGGAGACAGCAAAAATGTGTGTGAGATGTAATTACTGTAACCCATGTCCAACTTTCACTGTGGATGGATGGGAAAGTGTCTCTCCCAGGGGAAAACTTCAGTTGATAAGAGACATAGCAGCAGGAAACATCACCATAGATGCAAGGATTGTCAAAGATGTATACAAATGCTCGGTTTGTGGACTCTGCCAGATTCTGTGTCCTATTGAACTACCACTTCTTGATTTGTGGGAGAGTCTCAGAGCNGAGCTCGTCAATCAGAGAGTTGCTCCTCTATCCATGCACAGAAAACTTAAAGAAATAACATTCAGAAACCTAAATCCATACGGGGAGGAGCAGGAAAGAAGAGGAGACTGGCTGGAATTTGGAATTGATGAAAAGTCAAAGGTTCTGTATTTCGCCGGATGTACTGCCAGCTTCAGACTTAAGGGTATCGCAAAAAGTACTGCAAGTGTTCTAAGAAAGCTTGGGATAGAGTTTACCTATGCCGGAAAGGATGAGGTGTGTTGTGGTTCTCCTTTTTTGCGAACGGGTCAGAGAGACGTTGTCGAGAGACTCTTCATGAAAAATTACAGAGTCTGGGAAAAAATGGGGATCGAGACAATAATCACATCCTGTCCCGGTTGCTACAGAACAATTGCGAAGGATTATCCGAGAGTGGCAGAGGAAAAAGGAGTAGAGTTCAATATAGAAGTTGTTCATACGGTTTCCATTCTTGACGAGTACCTGAGTAAAAAAGTTGATGCGAATAGCAATCGAATTAGAGCGACCTATCACGATCCTTGCCATCTCGGAAGGCACATGGAAGTTTACGATCCGCCGAGAAACATAATAAGAAAACTTGGTTTAGAACTGGTTGAAATGGAAAAAACTCGAGAGTTNTCTCTTTGCTGTGGAGCAGGTGGTGGACTTAGAAGTCAGTTCAGAGATATTTCTTTTGAGATAGGTCGTGAAAGAGTGATGGAAGCTATTAAAACCGGTGCTGAACTGCTAATAACTTGCTGTCCTTTCTGTGAGTACCACCTATCGAAATCNGCTGAAAAACTTGGAAACAGAATCAGAGTTGTCGATCTCGTTGAACTCGCTGATAAAATGATTTAAGTCTATACATACATCTCCAGAATGCGCCTGATCACTGGAATCATTCTCCCATCTATCTTTGCGTGCAGCAATGATTTTACGAGATTGTTCTCAAACCCATTGAAACCGGATTGACTCTCCACTGAAAGATAGTTGAGTGCATACCCGATTGTTTTTATAGAATGAGCATCACTTCCAGCAATCCCTGGTTTGGAGTATTTTTTCGCAAATCGCCTTGCAAGGAAGTTGAATGGATTTTTCGCATTGAAGATTTCCACCCCATCAACGAGTAAAAAGCTTCTGGGACTCAAACTTCCATTCCGAAGAAAATCGAACGGATGAGCAAGAAAACACAATCCACCAAGCTGTCTGACAGCTTTGGAGCTTTCTTTGATACTCATACCAGGCTCAACATCTTCCGTAATTCCATAAGCAAGAAGGTGTCCTTCTGAAGAGGATATTTCTATCCCGGGAAGTATGAGGAGTGGCATNTCTTCTTCCTCAACAATTTCCATCGCT
Source organism: Archaeoglobus sp. JdFR-41 (assembly GCA_002010285.1). Taxonomy (GTDB): domain Archaea; phylum Halobacteriota; class Archaeoglobi; order Archaeoglobales; family Archaeoglobaceae; genus JdFR-41. Next base: position 45,964 of record MTNC01000056.1, read on the forward strand.
TCGAGTGATCCATTAATGGTGTCGTGATCCGTTATGGACACCACATCAATACCCTTTTGCACCGTAATTTCCAGAATTTTTTTAACACTGTGCTTTCCATCACTGTGAGTAGAATGAATGTGTAATTCAGCTACGAAAGTCTTACCCAAGTTTTTGTGGTTTTTTTCCATTTCCACAAAAACAATGATGGCCTCAAATTTTTTATTCTTTTGGAAAGAGAATAACTCATGGAAATAATACCTGTTGCCTTCGACTCAATGGGAGTTAGAAGCATGGCAACTTTCATTGATACAGGGGAGGTTACAATTTTCATCGATCCTTCAGTCAGTTTGGCTCCATCACGCTACGGCTTGCCCCCACATGAAATTGAAATACAAAGAATGAATGAAAAATGGGAGGAAATCAAGAGCTGGGTTGTAAAAAGTGATGTTGTGATAATAACACATTACCACTACGACCACCACAATCCAAACGAGGTGCAAATATTCAGGAATAAGANACTGCTGCTAAAACACCCGACTGAAAAAATAAATCGCAGTCAAAGAGAGAGAGCCGCTTACTTCCTGGAACAGCTTGAAAAGGTTTCTCCAGAGATTGACTTTTGTGACGGTAAGGTTTACGAGTTCGGAAATGTGGCGGTCAGAATTTCACAGCCAGTTTTTCATGGTGCAAATGATAGACTCGGATACGTTGTGGAAGTTTGCATCAAATCCGATAAGACTTTTCTGTTCTCTTCNGATGTGGAGGGGCCAATCCACCAGCATCAACTGGAATTCATGATTGAGGAGAATCCGCATACAATTTTCATAGATGGTCCGATGACTTACATGCTCGGCTACCGCTTCTCCCAGAAATCTTTCCAGAATTCGATTGAAAATCTGAAAACACTAATTGAGAGAACTGGCGTAAAAGAGCTTGTACTTGACCACCATCTCACAAGAGATCTCAGATGGCGTGAGAAAATGAGCGATGTGTTTGAGGTTGCTGAAGGTAGCGGAGTTAAAATTCTTTCTGCTGCTGAATTTTCCGGTGTGGAAGAGAATCTGCTTGAAGCGAGAAGAAACGAGTTATACGGGAAGATACAAAGAAAAAGTAAAAAGAGTTCCCATATGAAGAAAAAGTCTTAAACTTTTGGCAAAAGTTTAATATCAGTAACAGATAATAGTTCTTGTTGAAAAAGAGGCTGGTGAAAATGACATACATAGCCACAGGGACGGTGAAAGATATTCGTGGGAAAATTCTGAAAGTTATCTCGAGAAGTGGAGTTAGTGAAATACTTTTCAGTTTAAACGAGAAGCCGAAAAGGTTTTCAGAACTCATGTTTGAGACGCATCTTAATCCTGGGATACTTGACAGACATTTAAAAGCTCTTATGGAATATGAA